>JAIEBL010000295.1 GCA_029069015.1 Clostridiales bacterium | reverse complement strand
GTGCAAGTTACGAAAACCGACTTTTTCCGTGCGCGGCTCAATGGGCAGGACGTGCAGAAGATCTACACGACCGCTTCGGACGACAACGAAGCCAACCCGTACGCCTTCTATAAGTTCAATGGCAGCGTGTATCTCGTGGCGCAGGACGGCACGGACCTCATATCCGTCAAAGTGGACAAGAAGCCCGGGAACAAAGTTACGATTGCGCAAAACATTACGACCGCGGTTCTGCCGTACGCCAAGACCTACTATAAAGGCATCAACGAAAACACGCTCGATTCGTTCGTATACGTACAGCGCGCCGTGGGCGACAATGATACGCAGAAATCGGGCAACGTCATCGAGATCATGCGTCCCGACGGAAGCGAAGGCGGTGTCTATTATTCGCAAGGCAAGTCGGACACGATCGAAGCGGTGCGCGACGGCATGCTGTTCTACCGCACGACGAACGATGCGGGTCAAACGCTGATCAACTACGATAACTTGCACGACTTCCTTATCGAGCGCAGTCCTTCGTACAAAGCATACCAAGAAAGAATTGCGGGCTATGCAACGAGCACGAACGAGACGGAATTGAGCGAATACCTTGCAAACGTTCGTGAGCAACTGAATGGTACGGTGATAGAAGGGGTGTCTTCGGACGTCACGAGCACGTATTGCTTCCGTCCTGCGGGCGAGCAGAGCAACCTCGTATACGCGCTTGCGTTCAAGTCGGGCAGCGTGGACCTTTACAGCAATCTTACGGCTTCCGTTACCGTATACAACCAGGCGTGCACGCTCCTCAACATTGCCGAAGGCTATATGTACTTTACCGATTCGGGTGCGAACGTTGTGTACCGCACGGCATGGGATAAAGCCGCCTCCGACAAGGTGGGCGACGAGCTCAAAGAACAGATTTCGCACGACAGCGTGACTGCCACGACGTTCAACGGCGATTACTGCGCGGGCTACATCGTCTACGCGGGCAAAGTGGACGATTGGGCAGACGGCTATACGTTCTTTAAGAAGGTAGACAGAGCGGTAGGCTCTAAGCAGGTATTCGTAGGCACGCGCGTATCGGGCGACGTCAAACCCGACGACGCGGACGAGGAAGAATAATCTTCCCGTAACAGCGCGGGGGAAAGGCACAGGAAAGGTAGAACGGTGTACGCTCGGCAAGGCAAAAAGCGGCACGAAATCTTGCAAATGCTTGCCGCAAAAACTTGACAAACTTTTCCGAATTTACTATACTGTATAAGCATTTTAAAAAGCGTTTTGTGCGTTTGGCGCACTTTGGCTTGCGGACTTAGCCCCCGCAAGGCGTAAAAGAGCGAAAAAACGCGTAAAAAAGTCATGCGGGCGGTGTCGGCGTGAAACGACCAAGGCTTTGCGTGCAATAAAAAATACGAAAAAGGAATATCCGATAATGAAAACGTACATGGCGAACGATCAGACGGTTACCCGCAAATGGTACGTCGTGGATGCGGACGGAATGCCGCTCGGCAGACTTGCGAGCCAAGTGGCTGCCGTTCTTCGCGGTAAGAACAAACCTCAGTTCACGCCGCACGTAGACACGGGCGACTTCGTGATCGTCATCAACACCGATAAAGTGATCCTGACGGGCAAAAAGCTCGAAAAGAAAGTGAAACGGCACCACACCCTTTACATGGGCGGCTTGAAAGAAGTGAAGTACGATAAGTACCTTGCCGAAAAGAACAACGACGCCGTATACGAAGCGGTCAAGGGCATGCTCCCGAGGAACTCGCTCGGCAGAAAAATGCTTAAAAAGTTGCGCGTGTATAAAGGCGCGGAGCATAAGCACGAGGCACAACAGCCCGAACAATTGAATCTTGTTGTAAAGAGGTACAATTAACATGGCGACGAAAGCAACGGCAAAAAAGAAAATACAGTATTGGGGCACGGGTCGCCGTAAAAAGGCGATCGCGCGTGTGCGTCTGCTTCCCGGCAGCGGTTCGATCACCGTTAACAAGCGCACGCTCGACGATTACTTCGGTCTTGAAACCTTGAAGCTCATCGTCAATCAACCCCTTGAAGAAACGGGCGCTACCGGCAAGTTCGATATCATCGTAAACGTACGCGGCGGCGGCTACACGGGTCAGGCGGGCGCTATCCGTCACGGCATTGCCCGTGCGCTTTGCGAAGCGGACGCAACGTACCGTCCCGCGCTCAAAAAAGCGGGCTTCCTGACGCGCGACCCCAGAATGAAGGAAAGAAAGAAGTACGGCTTGAAGAAAGCGCGCAAATCGCCGCAATTCAGCAAGCGTTAATCATCGCTTCTACGACAGCTCCCTTTTTTTGGGAGCTGTTTTGTTTGTGCGGGCCGGCCGCGCTACGTGCGCGCCGTCCGCGGGAGAAAAACCTATGAGCTTACAGGACGTATTGCGGCAGCACGGTTTTACCTTTTCCAAAAAATACGGGCAGAACTTTATTTCCGACCCGCAGCTTCTTGCCGCCATTGCGCGCGACGGGGCAGAGGAAGGGGATTTCGTGCTGGAGATCGGCGCGGGCGCGGGTACGCTCACGCATGCACTCGCCCAAGCAGGGGCGCGGGTAACGGCGTTTGAAATCGACAAGCGGCTCGAACCCGTTCTGCGTGCGGCGCTCGAGGGAACGACGGCGAACGTGATTTTTGCGGATGCGCTTTCGTACGATATGGAAAGCGTGCTTACCGAGCCGTACCGCATTGTGGCGAACTTGCCGTACTACATCACGACGCCCGTCATCTTCCGCTTTTTATACGATGCAAATCTCAAAAGTCTGACGGTGATGGTGCAAAAGGAGGTCGCGGAGCGTATTTGCGCTAAGCCCGCTACGCCTGCCTACGGTGCGCTGTCGGCGCAAATGCAGCTTATGGGCACGCCGCGCATTACGAGAACGGTGCCGCGCAATATGTTTACGCCCGCCCCACAAGTGGACAGCGCCGTCGTGCGGCTGGATATTTCGCCCAAATGCGACAGAGAGCGTTTACCGCGGATCAAACGGGTGATTGCTGCCGCGTTCGCCATGCGCAGAAAGACGCTTGCGAATAATCTTTGCGCTGCCTTTGCGCTTGGTAAGCCCGACGCGGAAGCCGTCGTAGCGGAAGTTACTGGTAGTTCCACTGCGCGCGGCGAAACGCTTTCCGTAGAACAGTTTATGCAGCTCGAAGAATTGCTTTCGGGAATTAAGAATGAAGAATGAAGCGGGAATGTATCTTACCGTCATTGCGAGGAGCGTAGCGACGAAGCAATCCGGAAGAAAAAAGGGAGGTCTGGATTGCTTCGGCATAAATGCCTCGCAATGACGAGGGCAATTAAGAATTCAGAATGACAATTCATTCATTAAACGACATTCGCTTTTTCGGCGAGTGCCGTTTTTCCATAAAACGGGGGTGGGATAAATTAGCGAAAAATCGCTTGCGCGTTTGCTAAAAATAGTATATACTGTATTTGGTGAAGGTTGGCGCACGGCACGGCTTCCGTGTCGAAAAACAATCCGACCGAACCGCAAACAACAGTAATATATTATAAGGAGCAATAGCGAATGGAAACGTATGGCATCGAAAAGTACGGTATTTTGAACCCGAAGAGCGTTAAGCGGAATCTCAGTGCCGCCGTGCTCACCGAGGAAGCCCTCAGAACGGAGCCTTGCCGCTTGACCGACAAAGGCGCGCTCTTGGTGGAAACGGGCAAGTACACGGGCCGCAGCCCCAAGGATCGGTTTATTGCCGACGAAAAGGGCGTCAGCGAGGAAATCAACTGGGGCAACGAGAACAAAAAGATTTCGCCCGAAGCGTTTGACCGTATCTACGGCAAAGTGGCGGCGTACCTTTCCAACCGCGACATCTACGTATTCGATGGCTTCGCGGGTGCAGACCCCAAGTTCCGCGTATCGATCCGCGTGATCAACGAGTATGCCTCGCAAAACCTCTTTATGCACGATATGCTTCTTCGTCCGACGGAAAAGGAGCTCAAAGGCTACAAAGAAGACTTTACGATCATTTGCGCGCCCGGCCTTAAACTCGACGCAAAGGTGGAGGGCATCAACAGCGAAGCGGCGATCCTCATCAGCTTCACGAAGCACCTCGTTATCATCGCCGGCTCGAAGTACGGCGGAGAAATGAAGAAGTCCGTTTTCAGCGTGATGAACTATCTTCTGCCGCATAAGGGCGTGCTCGGCATGCACTGCTCGGCGAACATGGCGCAGGACGGTAGCGGCGACACGGCACTTTTCTTTGGACTTTCGGGCACGGGCAAGACGACGCTTTCCGCCGACCCGAACCGCGGGCTTATCGGTGACGACGAGCACGGCTGGGGCGACGACGGTATTTTCAATATCGAGGGCGGTTGCTATGCTAAGTGTATCGACCTCTCCGCCGAAAAAGAACCCGAGATCTTCGGCGCGATCCGTCACGGCGCGGTAATGGAAAACGTAGTCATCGATCCCGTTACCCGCGTTCCCGACTATACCGATAAATCGCTCACCGAAAACACCCGCGTGGCGTATCCCGTGGACTTCATTCCCAACGCGGTCATCCCCGGCGTGGGCGGCCATCCCAAAACGATTATCTTCCTTACAGCGGACGCCTACGGCGTGTTGCCGCCCGTAGCGAAGCTGACCAACGAACAGGCAATGTACTACTTCGTGTCGGGCTACACGAGCAAAGTTGCGGGCACGGAGCGTGGTATTACCGATCCCGTCTGCACGTTCTCGACCTGCTTCGGTTCGCCGTTCCTGCCGCTCGACAGCAGCCGCTACGCCGAACTTCTGGGACAGAAAATCGAAAAACACGGTGTAAACGTGTATTTGATCAACACGGGCTGGACGGGCGGACCGTACGGCGTGGGCAAGCGTATGTCGCTTCCCGCTACGCGCGCCATCGTTACGGCGGCGCTCAACGGCTCCCTTGCCAAAGTGGCGTACGAAACAGAACCCTTCTTCGGGCTTGCCGTTCCCAAGACCTGCCCGAACGTCGACGCCGAGATCCTCAATCCCAAAAACGTTTGGAAGGATAAAAAGGAATACGACCGTCTTGCCAAAAAGCTTGCGGGCGAATTCGTGGAAAACTTCAAAAAGTACACCCATATGCCGGCAAATATCGTAAACGCAGGCCCGAAAGCGTAGAATTTTATTATAAGGATATTCAAAAAGAGTAGCGGTAGGAAAATCGCTACTCTTTTTGGTTAAGGCGTGATAGCATTTCCATTGCCTCGTCATCCCGACCGAAGCGGAGGGATCTAGCGAGCGTATATTAAAACTTTAAATTTACGGCTAACGCCTGGATTCCTCGAATCGCTTCGCTCCTCGGAATGACGAGTGTGGTAGCTCGCTTATGGCTTATAGAATCAACTGCTTTTTCAAAGTCCTCGTGCTATGCGTCTATTCTTTAAATAAGTCTGCCCACGTGGGGTTGATGCGTTCGATAAGCTTGATTTTCTTTTCGCGTCGCCATTTTTTGATTGCTTTTTCGCGGGCAAAAGCGTCGGCGTGATAATCGTATTTTTCCGCAAAAATGAGCTTATATGCATTATAGTGTTCGGCAAAGCCGTTGTTTATCTTTTGAAGGTGTTCGATCGTGCGGCGGGTAAGGTCATTGGTAACGCCCGTATACAACACCGAATTTGTATAGTTGGTAAGTATGTATACATAAAATTTTTTCATGCCGAAAGTGTAACAGACAAAAACGGCAAAGTCAAATAAATTTGCGGCGGTTGGGCGCGATTTTCGGTTTCTGAAAATTTTTCAAAAAACCGTGCGAAAACAGTTTACAAAGTGCCCTAATACGAATATAATAATTGCGAGAAAAAACCGAGGGCTTTTTTGTGAAAAAGGAAGAGAAAAAACAACCGTACGTATTGTGCCCGCGCTGCGAGCTGAACTACATTAAACCCAAAGAAAAATACTGCACGGTATGCAAAGCCGAGATGGGACTTGTTGACCCCGCGATCCTGCTGCCCGACGAGGAAGAAGCGGGCTTGGAAAAGCTTTGCCCCGTGTGCCAGGTAAACTATATCGGCGAAGACGAAGAGATCTGCTTCCTTTGCCAGAAAGAGCGCGAAGAGCGCGACTCCGCGCATAAAAAAGACGATTGGGGCGGCATGGAAAGCGAATCGGAAGAAGAGCAGACGCCCATCGGCATTATTCCGCTCGAAGACGAGGATGAACTGCTCAGCGGAGCAGATGAAGAACCCGAAGAGGAAGAAGCGCCCGCCGTACAGACGGAGGAGGACTTCGATTTCGTTACCGCCGAAGAGCTCGACGCTTTGGGCGACGACGATGAAGACTTTGAAGACGAGGAAGAGGAAGAAGACGAAGATTTTTAATCGCGCGGTTTATAGCCGTTGCAAGGTAGAAAGAAACATTATAAATAAAGGTAGTAGGCAAAACTGCTACCTTTTTTGATGGGGGGGGGATTACAGACCTTTTAAAACCGAGAGAACTCTATGATTATAGAGCAAGGTCTATTCTCGGCCTCTGTCATCCCGAGGGAAGCGTTGCAAACGCGACGAGGGATCTAGCGAGCAGAGCGAGCGTAGTCTTTCTCGTTTTTCCGCGAAGGCACGGCGATAGTATCGTCAACGAACAGATTACAAGCCATACGAATACTCGCATGGTTTTTTAAGTCTATTACGCTTCGCTAGATCCCTCGTCTCTCCGCTACGCTCCGTTTCCCTCGGGATGACGGAGCAGGGGGAGGCTGTTCGCGCCTTATAGAATCAAACATCTTCGTTCGGAATGACAGAGTGGTGTGCGTGCGCTTGGGGCATAAAAAGCATGGCGAAACGTGGACTTATGATATGGAAAATATTCAGTTGTTTGGCGCCCCTATTGACTTGATATAGTTAGGGTTGGTATCATGTACCGTGATAAATACCGTAATGTCGAATATTGCGTTGTTACGGTAGAACAACTCGAAAAGGAGAATGATGATGAAAGAAAGGTCGTTAAAACGCACGTCCGTTTTAGTTGCTGTTCTGTTCGGACTTGTAACGGCACTGACGGGCTTTGCGCTTTTCTTCGGGGGGGGGAGCACGCATGCTTCCGCCGATCCTGCGCCTACGGAAAAAGCTTTATACTTTGTAGACGCGGGCCGAATGGTCATGCAGAATACCGTTGACTCTACATACGAAATGGCTATTGGTAGAGAGCATACCAGAGACAACGGCGGCGCTACGTTTTGGCGCAGGTCGACGCCTTTTATGGATGAATACGGGTTTGCGTACAGCAGCGACGAGAATCCCGACGGGCTTTTAAACCGCGTTGCCGATAAACCCTTTTTCGTAATGGC
>JAIEBL010000294.1 GCA_029069015.1 Clostridiales bacterium | reverse complement strand
AATATGCATTATACCTTATTATATCATACGCTGTGCGAAAATGCACTACTTTTTTTATATTATTTTCAATAAATTTTGCGCAAAATGGGATATTTTTGTATTTTACGGAAAAATTTACCGCTTAAGCGGAGCGGTACTCCAACCAAGCCCGCCCCACAGCGGTTAATTTCGGCGCTTTTCGGGAGAGGCTCCTTAGCCGTAGCTTTTGCTACGGCTCGCGTCGCCGCTCTCACAAATCGCTCGAAATTTCCTCGCTGTGGGGTGCTTCGCAGTTTTGGGCGAACAAAAAGCGTATTTAGACAAGGCAAAGACCGCAGGCAAGGCTTGGATAGCCTTGTCAAGGGCTTTAACACAGTATAAATCACTTTTTGCCGTCCAAGACCGTGTTCGGCTGGGTACCGCTCCGCTTTATTTCCGTAAATTGCGCGTTTTCGAACCAGTACAGATACGCTCCGTGAATCTTTTTGCCTAAGATGCGCTCCGCCGCCGAGGCATAGAGCGCGAGCTGCTTTGCGTACGTTTCGAGGTGTGTGGTTTTTGGCGAGCCCGTTTTATAGTCCACGATGAGCATGCCGTCGCCGTCCTCGACGAGTAGATCGATGACGCCCTGCACGAGCACGTGATCACCCGTCTGCCCCAGCTCGGCTGCGGGCATGCGGAAAACGAACGGCTGCTCGCGATAGTGTGCGCGCCCGCCGATAAACGAAGCAAGCGCAACAAACGCCTTTTCCATTTCATCGCGGCGGATGAGGCTTCCCTCCTCGGGAAAGCGCGCGCACAGCCGCTCCCACTCGCCGCACACCCCGAACCGGGCGTGTTCCATAAACAGGTGATATGCCGACCCGCGGTCGGTCGCGGCGCGGTCGTCTTCGAACAAGACCGTCTGCGGTTTCTGTGACGCGTCCTCGGCGTCCGTGTGCCGTACGATACGGCTGACCGACGCTTTTACGATGCCGTGCTCGCTGTCCTTCTGCGCACGGAATCCGCTCGACAGGCGGCTTGCAAGCGTAAGGTCGGGCGGCTCGTCCTGCGGAAGCACCGCGGCTTTTTCCTCTTCGGCTTCGGGCTGCACGATCCTTCCAATCCGCCGCATATCGTACTGTAAAAAGTCGAGAAAGGACAGCGCGTCCTCTTCTTTGCGTCCACCGTCTTTGCCCTCGACGGCAAACAGCGAAAGCCCGTACTTTGCACGCGTCATAGCGACGTAGAGCACGCGTAGTTCTTCGCTCGCCTCTTGGCGGCGCAGCTTATTCGCGCTCAGAATAAAGCGCGGATTTTCGTCTACGGTACGGTTTTCGAAATCGTAGCTCCGAAGCACGATGCCCTCTTCCTTGTCGCGCACGACTTGCGCGTACGCGTCCGAACGGTTGAACGGCTTTTCGAGGTTGGGTAAAATCACGTAGGGAAATTCGAGTCCCTTGGACGCGTGGATCGTCATGATGCGCACCGCGCCCATGCCGGGCGCCGTCGCAAGAGGCGGCATGCCCACCCTGCGCACGAACCGCAAATACTCGTGCAGCGTATTGTGTTCTGTCAGCAAAGAAAGGTGCTCGATAAACGCGTCGAGCGCCGCCGCTTCCCGCTCGCCGCCGCTGATCAGCGCCTCGCCGAAGCTATCGTATTTTGCCGTGATTTCGCCCGCAAGAGAGGCAACGTCCTCTACCGCCGCCACCTGCCGCAGCGCCGTGAGCGATTCGGTAAACGCCGCCGCCTTGACCCGCAGCGCTTCGTCGTCCCCGCTTTGCGCGTAGGTATAAAAGAGCGTACAGAACGCGCCGTCGCCGAAGCGGCGCACCGTCGCGAGTTCGTTTTCTGTAAAGCCGCCGTATGCACGGGAAAGGAGCGCTGCCGCCAAAGAAACGTCGTCTTGCGCGTTGTCAAGTAAGGAAAGAAAGGCAAGCAGATCGTTTACCGCGCCGAACGAATCGGCGGGCGCATCCGCCGCCACGAAACAAACGGGAATCGACCGCTCGCAAAGCTTCCGTTCGAGCAGTTCGGTAAACGTGCCGCGCGACCGCACGAGCACGGCAATATCCGAATAATTTGCCGCACGGGTCGGCGCACCGTCCTCGCCTTTTTCGGGCACTTGCGTTTCTTTCAATCGTTCGATTTCTTTGACGACCTCGTTTACTTCGGTCAAAAGCTCGGGGCGTACGGGTTCGCTCTCCCCGCGCCGCACGGAATAGACGCCGTCGGGCAGAGGGCTCTCTTCCTTTTCCGCACGCGAGACGAGCACCGCCGACACCGAGGACGGACACGCCGATCGGCTTTCCATGCGCTCGCCGTCACGGTAGTCCGTTCCGCCGAAGCTCTTTTTCATGAGACGGGAAAAGACCTCGTTGACAAAGTCCAGCACCTTACTGCCGCTACGGAAATTGGCGGTAAGCCCCACCGCCGCGCCATGCCCCGCCGAATACGCTTCCCGCTTTTGCACGAAGAAGTCGGGGGTACACATTCTGAATCCGTAGATGGATTGCTTGACGTCGCCTACGTAGAACATGCCGCCGTGAAAACAGCTCAGTATCTTTTCCTGCAAGGGGTTTACGTCCTGATACTCGTCTACGAACACGTAGTCGTAAGCGTCCGTAGCCGAAGCCCCTCGCGGGTCGCCCAGCACTTTGAGCGCGCATTGTTCGAGGTCGGCGTAGTCGGCTTTGCGACGCGCACGCTTCACTTCGCCGTACTTTTCGAGCATCCGTGCCGTGAGAGTCCCGAGCGCCTGACAAAGCTCGTTCGCGCTCTCGTGTGAAGGGGCGTCCAATAATTTTTGCCGCTGCTCGCACAGCGCACCGTACTTTTCTTTAAACGCCTTGAACTGCTCGTGGTACGTCTCGTACTCGGGGTGATTCTCTTTTTCCTTTGCGGTAAGCACGGGCGTTTTGAACGTGTACGGCATGTTTTGTTCGGCGCACGCAATGAGCGCTTGAGCGGCGTCACAGTCTTTGTAAAACGCCGCGGCGGCTGCCTGCACCGCAAAATTCCGCAGGTCTACGATAAAATCCCGCACTTTTTCGTCGAGCGCGGCGCACCCTTCGGCGCGGTACTCGGCATCGCTTTTTTGGGGCTTACGCATGAGCCAATCGAGCGGGTCGGGCTGCGCTACGGCAAAGTCCGCCACCGAAAGGATCATGGTTTTAAGCGTCTTGTGCGAGCGGGCGGACGCAAACGCGGCGTACAGTTTCCGAAAACTCTCGTCGTCCGCTTCCTTTGCTTCGGCAATGACGTCTTCGGCGCATTCGCCTTTGAGCGCCCTCGCCTCGCCCTCTTCGAGCACGGTAAACGCGGGGTCTAAATCGCACACGTAAAAATAACTGCGCACCAACCGCATGCAGAAGGAATGGATCGTCCCGATCTGTGCCGACGAAAGAAGGGCGGTTTGCGAAGCGAGCGCCTCCCCCTCGCCGATGAGCCTGGCGGCAAGCTTTGCCCGCATATCCGCCGCCGCCGCGTTGGTGAACGTGCAGATCGCCATGCGGTCGAGCGACGCTCCCTCTCTAAGAAGCGCGCATATCCTCTCAATCATCACGGCGGTCTTGCCGCTACCCGCTCCTGCCGAAACGATAAGGTTTACGCCCCGCGTATCAATGGCGGCGCGTTGCTGCTCCGTAAATTCCACGCTCATACGCGTCCCCCCTTTTGCCCGTCGCTAACCAGGCAACCCAACAGGGTCTCCGCCTTCACCGCCGCCTGCTTGCGCCGCTTAGGCGCACACTTGCGCGCACGGCACACCGTAGCCACCTCGCACGTTACGCAAGGGTCGTAGGAAGCCGTGATGGGCGACGCGGCAATATAGCCGGAGAGCATTTCTTCCGCACCCGCCGTAAGCACCGCCACGCCGTAGTCGCATACGCCGCGGAGCACCTCGCCGCTGACGCCCCCGCTCTTCCGTTTGTCGAGCGTTTCGGGCGCAGCCCCCGCCGTCGCTTTGATGACGTCACTCTCATAGGCGGGAGCGCGCAGCCCTTTATCCAGCGAAAACGCATAATCGCTGTCGAACATCCCTTTTAAACGGTAGGTGTCCTTATCCACCTCGAAACGGGTGGAAAGCGGAAAGTAGAACATGCCCGCGGGCGCGTAGCCGTTTTCCATCGCCGCTTTCAGATAGACGGCAAGCTGTATGCGCCGCCCGTAGTAAACGGCAGCGGGCGCAAAAGAAGCGTCGCCCGTCTTATAGTCGATAATGCGCGCCGCATTCCCGCAGACGTCGAAGCGGTCGATCACGCCGTCGAGCGTATACGTTTTGCCGCCGAGCACGATATTGATGCCGCGAAGCCGGGAATCCTTTTTGCCGAATTCCGCTTCCAAAAATCTGACGGTAAATTCGCCCTGTTCGATCTGTTTTGCCACGACGCCCGAAAGGGCAACCGCCTCCATAACAAGCGCCGCGATCTGCGTTTCGCTCGTGCGTTCCTGCAAACGCTCGTCCTCGTTTAAGACCCTTGCCACAATGGCGGGCACGGTCTGTTCGGGATGCGAGAAATCGCCGCCGCGCACAAACTGCTCGATGACGCGGTGCATAAACGTGCCCAAATCAACGGGCGTCAGCGTGCCGTCGGGGCGCGGCTCTAAGCGTAGCCCCACGCGCAGAAAACAGCGCAAGGGGCAAGTAAAATACTCCTGCACGCGCGACACCGAAACGCCGTGAGCAAAGTACAGCCCCGAAGCGTTGATTTCGTCCTGCGCCGCCGTAAAAGGCGAGATCGACTGGCCCGCGTTTTTCAGCGCTTCTTCGAGCGTGGATTCGTAGCCGAAGCCCACGCCGCCCGCCGCTCGATCGTTCTGCCCGATTTGCATGAGCTCGCGCGCCGCCGCCGCCGTAGGGCAAAGACCGCATAAAAGCGCTTCCCTCGCCTTCCCACGTGCACCCTGCGCCGCATGGTCGGACAGTAGTTGCCGCTCGCGTGCAAAATCGTGCGACGCCGCGGCGAGCCGTTCCAGTCTGAAAAAGAGAGACGAAGGCGCGTAACCTTCCACGCGGGAGATCCACAGCGAAGAAGAGGACGACAGCACGGAAATCAATTCCTTTTCGGCGCGCGTATTGCGCTCGCGGATCTTCGGCTCGATGGCAGCCCCCACCTCGCGCAGCCCGTCCAGCTCGCGGTCGGAAAGGAGTCCGTCGTCCGTCATCACGGCAGGCAGTTCACCGTCGTGAAAACCGAGCACGAACAAAACGCGCTTGCGGCTCGCACGGAACACCGACGGTTCGCCCACTTCCACCACGTCCGCACGGTTGGGAAGCACCGAAACGCCGACCGACGCAAGCGAGGATGAAAACGCCTCCGTCAGCGTATCGAATCGCGCCTCGCCGTACACTTCGGCAAGAACCGTGGCGGCCTCTTCGATTTTTTCGCATGCATCGTCTATGGGCGACGGCAAAGAAAGAGCGGGCGCATTTTGCAGCACGGCTTTGACGTACCGCAGTAGCGCCACACCGCTCGTAATTTTTCGTTTATCTATTTTGGCGCACGCGCTTTCCAAAATCTTTCGCACGGCTTCGGCGCGGTCGCGCTCCGCGCGGCGAAACGCGTCTTGCGGTTCTTTGAACGGATACCTGAGTCCCCCTTCACCGAGCGCACAAGCATACACGTAGTTTTCAAACGCGTCCGCCTCTTCGCTCGCAATGCCCGTATACGGGTTTTTGGAAAGTCGGATAAAGTCCTCGTTCCGTCCGCTCTGCACCGCCGCCAAAAGATCGCACACGTAGCGGGCAAGCGGGTGCAAAGAAAGAATATATTGCTTATCGGTAAAAAAGGGAATGTCGTACTCTTTGAAAATGCGTTG
The DNA here is from genome assembly GCA_029069015.1 of Clostridiales bacterium. Classification (GTDB taxonomy): domain Bacteria; phylum Bacillota; class Clostridia; order Christensenellales; family Pumilibacteraceae; genus Pumilibacter. Next base: position 6,891 of record JAIEBL010000294.1, on the reverse strand, counting down.
CAGGCGGTGGAACTCCGCACTCGACGCCACCACGCCCATATCGCCGTACGGGACGCCTCGCGCAGCATAGGCGCGGATACGCACCGCCGCCGCTTTGAGCTCGTCGGCACGCGAGGGCGCTTCATACGTTTCCACCCTGCCGCGCACCGAGAGCACGGCGTCCGTTTCCACCACCGTTGCGCTCGCCGCCTTCTCGCAGATCGCGTCGATCGCCTCGCGTTGCAGCGCCGTCAGCCCGTCGTAGCAGGCAAAAAACGCGTGTACGTTTTTAAGGGCGTCCCCGTTCTTTATCAGCGCAATCAGAAGCCGTAAACGCCCCGCGCTGTCTACGTATTTTCCCCTCGTCGCCCGCTCGTACGCCTCGTACAGAATTTTAAGGTCGCGCACTTTCAGCCCCGTTGCGCCCGCTACCGAATCGGGAAGGTCGTCTGCGTGTAGACCGCTTGCCATGAGCTGACAGAGATTATCGTACACCGTTTCGGCAAAGCTCGCGTTCGGTACGCTGCGCTTTAAGCACTGCAATTCCTTTTCGTTCTCGGTTAAGATTCGACGCACGTGCAGGATCGCGCCGATCCTTCCGAGCGGCTTTTCCTTCGGCGGGTTTTCCGCACTCTTTTGCAAACGGTAATACAGGCGGTTAAGCGTCAGGACTTCGGCATCGAACGCTCCCGCCGTTCCGTCGTAGAGCAGTTTTTCGGCAAGTAAGGTATATTTATCGGGCACGAACAAAATATAACGCTGCGACAAATCGGGCTTGCGCGCGCGAATCAACGCGACCGCGCGTTCCAAAGCGTCGGCAAACGTATTTTCGGTCAGAATTTTTTTGTCCATACTTTAATTGTAGCGTATTTTAAGTTGATAAATCAAGTAAAATCTGTTACAATATGGGTACAAGGATTTTCTCGCCTTGAAAAGAGGTCTTGATATGAAAAGAAAAACGATATGCCTACTTCTCTGCGCTCTCCTTACGGCATCGCTGTTCGGTTGCAACGGCGGCGACGTTTCGGTTGCGTTTACCGAAGTGAAACCGTGGGAATACGCAGGCTACGAAAAATGCACGTACGAAATTAAGCGGATCTATACGGCGGGCGGCGGCGAAACGACCGTTGCCACGGGCACGTACGTCACCGAGCTTTCCACCGTAGGCGACGAAACGACTGTACACAACACGTTTACGCTCACCTACAACGACGACGCGCACGCCGACACGACCGACCTTTCGGGCAAGACGGTACGCAACAAAAACATGACCGACGCCTACGTAAGTTCGGCGGTATTCAAGCGCGACAGCCTAGTGCCCGTAAAGACCGCCACGAAATCGTTCGCGATCGCACAGCGCAAGCTCAATGACGGCGAAATGACGCGCGAAGACAACCCGCAGGAAGGGATTTCTTATCGCTACGCAATGCATACTACCGACGTCTACGGCGACCCGCGCGGCTACGAATACGAAATCAACTACGACACGAACGAATCGACCTATAAAACGACCGTAGGCAACACGGTACAGATCGACGGCGCATACTACCGCAACTACACGGAAGACGTCAAGTCGTACACCGTCGGCAGCGGCACGCGGTTCGATAACGAACAACTTCCCTACCTCGTGCGCGCGCTTTCCAACCTGAAAACAAAAGGCACCGCCACGTTCTATCTTACGAATATGGCGGACTCGTATCTGCAAAATGCATACGTGCGCCACACGATGGGGCTTTCGTGCGCCGACAAAACGACCTCGTTTACGCTGTCCGCACCCGGCGGCTATATCCTTCGCAACAAAGAGGGCGAACTGAATAAGAGCGAACTCGGCGAATATTCCGTGCCCTGCATCAAAGCCTCGGTGGGGTTAAACAGCTCGAAGCCCGGTCCTGACATTCAGATGTTGATTTCCGATCCCTCGATCTTCTTCGTACGCAGTCAAGCGTATGAATCCGACCCTGCGGGCAGCGACCAAGCCCTGCAAGCCACGAACCGCGTGATCCTGCAAATGACCTATACAGAATACGCGCTCTCGGCGGCAAGGGTCGCCTATAAAACGGTCTACACGCTCAAAGACTATACGACGAAACGCTAAATAACCGGCAAGCGAAACAATGACAGTAAAAAGCTCTCAGGCAATCCCCGAGAGCTTTTTTGATAACTTTCGTCTTCCGTGACGGGCATTTCGGTTGCAAAAAAATCAGTTTTCTTCTATAATAGAAGTGAAAAAGCTTGCATGCCAGGGCAAATTTGCGCCGTATAGCAACATAAATGTGCGTTTGCCGTAGGGAAACGTTTTCGGGGACAGCCGAAAACCAAAAGCTTGCTTTTGGCGCATTTTAATGGTATAATACAGGTATGGGACAGATAAAGGAAGCGTTTGCCCATATGGGCGAAGGCATACTCAATGATTTTCGCAAGCTCAGGTACGCGTTTACCGTGCGCTCCTTCTTCACGTTTCTTTTCGGGATAGCGCTGCTTGGCGGCAACGCGTTTCTTTTCGTTGTCACTACGATAGAAATGTTCGATGTGGCAGGCAGTTGGGGGTGGCTATACTTCGGCGGTGGGCTTTTCGCCTTTTTGATTTCCTGCCTTCTGATCGTTATCTGCACCGTCCATTTTTCGGTATCGCCGCAGGTAGATGCGCGCGGCAAAGAAGGCGGCATATTCTCGGACAAAATGCCTTTCGGCAGCAAAAAGGGGCGAATACTCGCCATTATCTTGCTGGTCGTGATTACCTTGGGCGGCGGCAGTGCGGCGCTCGGTTCTTATTTTAAAACCGAAGCAAAATACAAAGCATACCCGCAAACAACGGCAACGGTCGTTTCGCTCGTCGGCAACTCGTCCGAAGACGGTTATACCCCCATTTACGAATATACGGTAGACGGCAAGAAATACAGACAAAAAGGCAAGATCAAGAGCAGCGGAGACGGCGCTCCGAAAGTCGGTGATACCGTTTCCATACGATACAATCCTAACAACCCCAACGATATCCATATCGGCACCGAATCGAAATTCATGCTCGGGTTTGGCTGTTTTCTGATATTTTTCGGATTGCTGTTCATCGCATTCGGCTTGCACAACGCAAAGAAGCTCAGAACGCAGTTCTTGCTTGCCTTTATCCTTTTGGGGCTGACGGCATGCGTTTTTACCATGTTCCTTACCTCGACGGAATTCCAAGGGATCATCCCCTTCTTTGCGCGCAACTATATGCTGCACTTCGTGCTGATTTTTACCAACGTCGGCATTTTGGAACTGATAAACGGGATCGTCTACATAGGATATAAAAAAGACGCTACTTACGAAGAGTAACGCCTTTTTATATGCGGTTCTTAAAACGATTATTTGCTTACGCGCTTCAACGATTCTTTCAAGCGGCGTAGGCTTTCTTTTTTACCGAAGAGCGTCGCCATTTCGGTCGCGCCACCGGGGGTCACAACCGAACCCGTAAGCGCGATGCGGAAGATCCAGAGCACCTGCCCTTTCTTGACGCCCTTTTCTTCGGCGTAAGCCGCGAGCGCGTCGTGTAAGCCTTCCCAATTTTTATCCGTCAGCGTAATAAGGTCGGGAAGCATTTTAGCCGCAAGCGCCGTATCCGTCTTCCACTTCTGATTTTCAAACGCCGCAAGATCGTACGTCTCGAACGCGGGGATAAACGCCGTGAGGTTCGCAATATCGGTAAACACCTCGGTGCGCGATTGCAAGAGCGTGCTCAGGTACGCCAGGTCAAGCCCTTTGAGATAGTCGATTTTTTCATAGAAGGGCCGCGCATACGCGTGGTAGCTTTCGGGCGTCATTTCTTTCACGTAGAGCGAGTTGAGCCAACGCATTTTCGTTTCGTCGAAAATGGACGCCGACTTGCTGATGCCCTCTAAGCCGAACAGCTCTTCCATTTCGGCGAGCGAAAGCTTTTCGCGGTTGTCTTTGGGGCTCCACCCTAAGAGCGCGATATAGTTGACGATCGCGTCCTTTAAGAATCCCTTAGCGATAAAATCCTCGTAGTTGGCGTCGCCGTGCCGCTTGCTGAGCTTGTGTTGTGCGTCACGCATAATGGGCTGCAAGTGGATATACTGCGGGCGTTCGAAGCCGAGCGCATCGTAAAGCAGGTTATACTTGGGCGTGCTCGAAAGGTATTCCGTGCCGCGGATCACGTGCGTAATGCCCATCAGATGGTCGTCGATAACGTTTGCGAAATTGTAGGTGGGATAACCGTCCGACTTGATAAGAATGTTGTCCTCGAGGTCGTTGTAGTCTACCTTGATCTCGCCGAACACAAGATCGGTATAGCTCGACACACCCTCTTTGGGAATATTCTGCCGGATCACGTACGGCTCACCCGCCGCAACCCTTGCCTTGGCTTCGGCAAGCGGGATCGAAAGGCAGTGCTTGTCGTATTTCGTCGCGCCGTCCTCGTGCAGCTTAGCGAGCCGCTCTTTCGAGCAGAAGCAGTAGTACGCGTCGCCGCTTTCGATCAGTTTTTCGGCGTATTCGAGGTATACGTTCTTGCGCTCGCTCTGCACGTACGGACCGTAGTCGCCGCCCACGTCGGGACCTTCGTCATAAGTCAGTCCCGTTTCGCGGAGCGTGCGGTAAATGAGCTCCACAGCCCCCGGAACGTACCGCTCAAGGTCGGTATCTTCGATACGCAAGATAAACTTACCGCCCGCCTTCCGTGCGTATAAATAGGCGTACAGCGCCGTACGCAAGCCGCCTACGTGCAAGAACCCCGTAGGGCTGGGTGCAAATCGCGTTCTTACCATTCTTTTCTTCTCTCCTTGACAATCGGGTAAATTTCGTTGTATAGTAGGTATGGTTTTCCGTTTCCTTGCTATGATAACTATATTATACCTTGTTGCGAAACGGAAAGCAACCGATTTAGCAATGAAAAGTAAAGAGGCAAAAGTTTGAAAGTGCATGACAAGGAGCAACTATGTTAAACGATCTCGGAAAACTGATTGCGGTACAGTCCGTCATGGGCGAGCCGAAAGAGGGCGCACCCTTCGGGGAAGGTCCGCGCGCCGCGCTCGACGCATTCTTGGAAATGGCAAAGGGCTACGGCTTTACCGTCAAAAACGAAAACGGCTATTGCGGCTGGGCGGAAATCGGCAGCGGTAAGCACTGCATCGGCATACTCGGGCACCTCGACGTCGTCCCCGCGGGCGACGGTTGGAGCCACCCGCCCTACTCGCTCGTGTGTGAAGACAGCTTGCTATACGGACGCGGCGTTGCCGACGACAAGGGCGCAACGGTCGCGTGTCTGCACGCCATGAAACAGCTCAAAGAGGAAGGCGCGCCCTTGCACCACCGCATACGGCTGATCGTCGGGTGCAACGAGGAGAACGGCTCGAAGTGTATCGAATACTACCGCGAGCATTGCGAGATCCCCGTGGCAAGCTTCGTGCCCGACGCCGACTTCCCCGTTATCAACAGCGAAAAAGGGATTTTGCGTCTGACGCTTGCTTTACAAGCGGACAAGGCGTTTACGCAAAATATCGTCGCGTTCGAGGCGGGTATTCGCCCCAACGTGATCCCCGACCTCTGCACGGTCAAAGTTCCCAAAAACAGCGCGCTCTACGAATGCATTGCGGCGCTGGGCACGGACAGTTCGCTTTTCAAGCAACCGACGGCGGCGCGCGTGATCGTGGAAGCGGGCTACCGTCCCGAAGACTTTTCGGTACACTTCTTTGAAAACGAACTCGTGCTGGAAGCCCGCGGCGTTGCGGGGCACGCGATGGCGCCCGAGCGCGGCGAAAACGCCGTCCGCAAAATGGTCGCTTTCCTTAGCGGCATGAACGGCACGAAGGACTCTGCGCTCATCAAAACGCTTGCCGCCTATCTTGCGCTACCCGAGCCGCAAAAGGCGCTCGGCGTCGAGGCGAAAGACGACGAATCGGGCGAACTGACGATCAATCTGGGGCTTGCATCCTATCGGAGCGGCGCCATGAGCGTAACGCTCGATCTGCGCCTTCCCATATGCGCCGACCACGAAAAGGTCACGAACGAAATCCGCAAGAAGACGGGCGCAAAACTCGTGGCAAAAGAATGGTCGCCCAATCTGTACGTTCCCAAAGACAGCAAGCTCGTCACCGCACTGCTTGACGCCTACCACAAGGTAACGGGCGGCGAAAAGACCTGCCTTTACTGCGGCGGCGGCACGTACGCCCGCGAGCTTCCCAACGCCGTTGCGTTCGGTCCTACCTTCCCGAATCTGGAAACGAACCTCCACAACGTAGACGAGAGTTTCCCCGTAGAGCTGTTCGACAAACTCCCGCAAATCTACAAAGAAGCCATTACGGCGCTCGACGCCGCTTACGACGAATAATTCACCCAAACACACAAAAACTAAAACCGAGGTAAAACGAAATGAAAGAAACGAATACGCAGAATTTTAACAGCGACGTCGCAAACGGACTGACCGTGGTAGACTTCTGGGCGCCTTGGTGCGGACCTTGCCGCAGCCAAACGCCTATCTTGGAACAGTTCGCCCAAAAACACGCAGGGCGCGTGAACGTGCTCAAAGTGAACACCGACGAAAACGGCGACCTTGCTAAAAGCTACGGCATCATGAGCATTCCCACCATCATGGTTTTCCAAGACGGCAACCTTATCAACCGCACCGTGGGCGTGCAAAGCATCGAAAACTTGGAAAAACTCGCAGGACTGTAAAACTTTCACGACATTTCAAGCGACAACAAAAAGCTCTCGACCGTTTCGTTCGAGAGCTTTTTACTGTTAATTGTTCAGAAAGATAAATTGAAATTTTCCGCTGCTTTAGGTCATTAGTGCCACGGGTTACAGAGCAATCTTACCATCATGTATCATCTTTATATATTTGTCAACCGTTACATCCAACTCTACAATTTTACTCTCCGCCTCTCTCAGTGTCAGTTGCTCTGCTTTTCGTAGCACCCG
>JAIEBL010000293.1 GCA_029069015.1 Clostridiales bacterium | reverse complement strand
GCGTTATGTTTGGCGATGTTTTTCGGCGGGATGAAAGCGCATGTGGACGCTCTGACGAATGATGGCGTAGATGCCGAAGCGGTTTCGGGCGCGGCAAAGAGCGGGAAAGTTACGCATATATTCACGCACGAGCTGGTGTTCGATACCGAGAAAGCATTTTCGCCCAAGAATTCGGTGCGCGAGTGTTTCGATAAAGACCACCTGACGGCGAAGGAATTCAAGGCGTTGCTCGGCGAGCTGTATAAAAACGGTTACGTTCTCGTAAAACTCGAGGCGGTGATAAGCGGCGAGCCAATGGACTTGCCGCGTGGAAAGAAGCCGCTCGTGATGTCGTTTGACGATATGACGTACGATACGGTAAACCGCGGGTGCATCGACAAGCTTGTTTTGGTAGACGGCAAAATCTGCGATTACACGAAACACGCCGCGCCGCAAATCACGCGCGAACGCGAAAACGTGACCATTCTCGAAAGCTTTATCGAGGCGCACCCCGACTTTTCGCATGACGGCGGGCGGGCGACGCTTTGCGTAAACGGCTATAACGGCATTTTGGGCTATCGGTGTACGCCGACCTGCCGAGTGTCTGAAAAAAAGCAAAAAGAGGAAGCGGAAGATTGCAAAAAGTTGGTTGCTACGCTTTCCGACCTTGGCTATTCGTTTGCGTCTCACACGTACTATCACAAATATTTTAACAGCTGCTCCGAAAGCATGATCGAAGAAGACTGCGCCGCATGGCACAAGTATATCGAGCCGATCGTGGGCAAGACGCGCGTACTCTGTTACCCGGCGGGCGAGCATAGGGCAAAGTGCGCCAAAAACGACGTGTTCAAACGCTATGGGTTCGACGTCTTTTTGTGCGTCGGCAATTATGCGGGCACGGACTTCGAACGCGCAAGCCAAGACGCACAGTTTATTTACCGTTTGCCCTTCGACGGCACGGCGCTGCGGCGCAACCAAAAAATGTATGCGCACCTTGCCGATACGAAGGCCATCTACGACGATACGCGTTTCCGCCCGTTTTCCTACAAAGGG
>JAIEBL010000292.1 GCA_029069015.1 Clostridiales bacterium | reverse complement strand
CCCGTGGCGATCGGCGGCGTGGAACGCTTTGTGGGCGACTATATGTTGCAAAATCAAGAACCTCGGCCCGTTGTGAAGCCTACGGGCAAACGGGTCGCGGTCGTGGGAAGCGGGCCTGCGGGGCTGACCTGCGCGGCAGAGCTCAGTAAGCACGGCGTTGCCGTCACCGTGTTCGAAGCCTTCCATAAGGCGGGCGGCGTACTCGTGTACGGCATTCCCGAATTCCGACTCCCTAAGCGCCTCGTGCAGCAAGAAATCGACGCACTCACAAAACGCGGCGTAGAGCTTCGCCTGAACAGCGTGGTGGGTAAAACGCTACCCGTCGAAGACTTGCTTGAAAAATACGACGCCGTGTTTCTGGCAAGCGGGGCGGGACTTCCTATCTTTATGAATATCGAAGGCGAAAACCTCAACGGTGTGTATTCCGCAAACGAGTATTTAACTCGCGTTAACCTTATGCAAGCATATAAGGAAAACAGTGTAACGCCCGTTTGGCGGGGAAAGAACGTGACGGTTGTGGGTGCGGGTAACGTGGCAATGGATGCGGCGCGCACCGCGCTTCGCATGGGAGCGGAAAGCGTGCGCGTGGTGTATCGGCGCTCAAAGGAAGAAATGCCCGCCCGCAAAGAGGAAATCGAGCACGCCGAGCAAGAGGGCATAGAGTTTATGTTGCTTTGCGACCCCGTGAGACTATTGGGCGAGAACGGTTACGTAACGGAAATGATTTGCGTAAAGACGTATTTAGGAGAGGCGGATGCGAGCGGACGGCGCGCACCCGTGCGTATAGAGGGTAGCGAATTCGGCTTGAAGACGGATATGGTCATCGTCGCGCTCGGTACAGCGCCTAATCCGTTGATCCCCCGCGCGTTCAAAAAGCTTGCTACTTCGCGCAAAGGGTGCATCGTTGTCGACGAGCAGACCATGCAAACGAACGTAGAGAACCTGTATGCCGGCGGCGATGCCGTGACGGGGGCTGCTACCGTCATTCTTGCCATGGGTGCAGGGCGGAAAGCCGGCCATTCGATTTTGAAAAGTTTGGGAATAGCGACCGAACCATCATCGGCTACGTAAAGAAAAATGCTACAAAGTGTATAATAAGGGCATAGATATGTTTATCGACAGAGTGAAAATTTTCATAAAAGCGGGTTGCGGCGGCAACGGGTGTACAAGCTTCTACACCGAAAAGTACGTTAACAACGGCGGCCCGGACGGCGGTGACGGCGGCAAGGGCGGCGACGTGCTTTTCGAAGCGGACGCGCGCATGAGCTCGCTGCTTGACTTTAAATATGCGTCGCATTTCCGCGCCGAAGACGGCGAAAAGGGAAGCGGCAGATATTGCCACGGCAAGGCGGGCAAACCGCTCATCGTGCGCGTGCCCTGCGGTACGGTGATAAAAGACGAAGAGAGCGGCGGCATTATCGCCGACCTTACGGAAGACGGCGCCCGCGTGACCGTTCTTACGGGCGGCAGAGGGGGCAAGGGCAATGCCCGCTATAAGTCGAGTCGCAGACAAGCCCCCGCATTTTCGCAGCTCGGCGAGCCCACGGTGGAACGTTGCGTGATCCTCGAACTCAAAACGATTGCCGACGTAGGACTCGTTGGGTATCCGAACGTAGGAAAGTCAACGTTACTTTCGAGTATCAGTGCGGCAAAGCCCAAAATCGCAAATTATCCGTTCACGACGCTTTCGCCCAACTTAGGCGTAGTACGCGTGCGCGACCATAGTTTCGTGGCGGCGGATATCCCGGGACTCATCGACGGCGCGAGCGACGGCGCGGGGCTCGGTATCGACTTTTTGCGGCATATCGAGCGAACCCGCCTTATCGTGCACCTCGTGGATATATCGGGTAGCGAGGGGCGTGACCCGTACGAAGATTACAAAAACATTAATCGGGAATTGAAAGCGTTTTCCGTAAAACTTGCCGCGCTGCCGCAAATCGTTGCGCTCAACAAAGCTGAACTTTTGGAAAACGACGTCAAGGTAAAAGAATTTGCCCGCAAAGTCAAAGTGCCTTGCGTACCGATCAGCGCGGCAACGCGGCAGGGACTCACACAGCTACTCGACACGGTGTGGGAAACGCTTTCCGCACTACCGCCCGCCGAACCGCTCGATTTCGAGCCGTTCGTATATCCCGCGCGCAACACGGAAGGCTTTTCGATTTCGCGGGACGACGACGGCGCGTTCGAGGTCACGGGCGGCATGATAGAAGAGCTTGCGCGCAACGTGGTGCTCAGCAGCTACGACAGCTTTGCCTATTTTCAGAAAAAGCTGCGGGACGAGGGCGTCATCAAAGCGCTCAAAAAAGCAGGCGCGGCAGAGGGCGACACCGTGCGCATCATGGACGTAGAGTTCGAATTCGTAGAGTAGTGACGGTGTGCCCGAAAAGGGACACATTGTCGGAACAGCAAATGTATTCATTATAAGAAAAAACGCGGCGAGCGTGCCGCAAAAGGGGTATAAAGGCAGTATGAAAGAGGCAGTACAGAAAGAGAAAGCAAAAAAAGTGCAAAAGGTGGCGGTGTTCGGCGGGAGCTTCGACCCTGTGACCAACGCGCATCTGAACATTATACGCGGACTTTCCAAACGCTTCGCAAGGGTGGTCGTGCTTCCGTGCAACGTTTCGCCGTTTAAGCAAGGCGGATGCTCGGCAGACGGCGAAGACCGCGTGAAAATGCTTCGGAAAGTGACGGCTGACTTGGAAAACGTAAAAGTGTCGAAATGGGAAATCAAACGCGACGGGGTGAGTTACAGCAGCGACGCCGTGCGGCACTATAAAGAAAAATATCCCGAGGCAGAGCTTTCGTTCG
>JAIEBL010000291.1 GCA_029069015.1 Clostridiales bacterium | reverse complement strand
ACGTACCGACCGGGAAGCGAAACGTTGTCGGAAAGACGCGCACCCTTTTGCCCCGTTTCTTCCTTGGTGACCTGCACCATCACGTAATCGCCCGCCGTTACGTCGAGCGAACGCGGCACTAAACGGTTGATCCCCGTGCGGTCGTCGAGCACTTCGCCCACGTTCAGAAAGCCATTGCGTCCCCGCCCGATGTTCACGAAAGCCGATTCGAGGCCCGTCAAAACGTTCTCGACCTTGCCTTTGTAAATGTTGCCCGTAATGCGGTTATTCTCTTTGTATTCGATATGGAACTCGTTCAGCCGCCCGTCTTCGAAGAGCGATACGCTGGTCGACGAGGGTTCTACGTCAATCAAAATCGTGCGTTTCAATCGCCACCTCCGAAAAACAAATCGTCGAGGTTTTTCTCATGCTCGTCGTACATGGCGGTTTTCACGATATCGTACCCCATTTCAATCGCATATGCCTTTTTCAAATGCGCCATTAAGCGATCCGCGCGCAAATTGCGGTTGCCGCAGGAAAGTCGGAAACGGAGCGTGTTTCCTTCGACCTCGATGCGCCGGATCAGCGGCTTTACGTCTTTTTGCACTTCCTGACCTTTTTGCGTATACGTAATCACGCAAGCGTCCTCTTTTATAAAGTTTGCCGCATTTTGCAGCTTTTTAGCAGGTACTGTGTCTCGCAAAATAACCGTATAATCGGCAAACGCCATCAGATTCGACACGTTCGGGTCTTTTTCCGTCTTTGCTGCCGCCGAAATGCGCACCCCCTCGGGAAGCGACGCGTTTATTTTTTGCATGAATGTTTGCGGCTCGTCGTCGCAGAACAGGCAAAAATACTCGGCTAAACTCTCCGTTCCGATAGGAAGCGGCTGGCCGAAAAATATCTTCATATGCGGGTTAAATCCCTCGCTGTATCCCGCTTGCGCGCCGATTCTGCGCACCGCCATACTCACTGTACGCAACATATCGAGGTGCGGAATAAATGCTGCGTTCTTTTTTCGCGTATACTTACAGATCAGCATTTTTTACACACCTCGTGCAGTTTTCCTTAAACGCCGACGGGTACTCTGCGGCGATACCGCAACCGTTGCACCCTTTTCGGCAATCGTGCGTCAGTTCGCCCTTATACGCCTTTTCACGCTCGCACAGCAAAAACGCACGCGATATACCCGTTTCGACTCTCTCCCACGGCAACGTTTTTTCAAGCGACTGCGCGCCGCAGTAGTCCTCTGCGTCCACGCCGCATTTCTCAAATGCCGCCATCCATTTGTCGTAGTCGAAAAGGTCCGTCCAACTGTCGAAAATGCAACCCGACGTATACGCCGCAAGCAGTACGTCGTTCATGCGCTCGTCGCCCCGCGCAAGCGTCGTTTCGAGTCGCGAGGTCTTACCGTCATGGTAGCTGTACTTGACGCCAAGCGGACGCAATACCGTTTTAAGCAATCCCTGCCGCCGTTCGATTTCGTCCAAAGATATCTGCGCTTCCCACTGAAAAGGTGTAAACGGTTTGGGTACGAACGTAGACGTAGACACCACCAAAGAGAGCGCCTTTTTCGAAACGGCGTTTGCTTTATAGCACGCCTTGATTTTCTTGACAAGCTCGGCAATGCCCAGTAAATCCTCGTCCGTTTCGGTAGGCAATCCGATCATGAAATAAAGCTTGACCGCGTGATAGCCCTTTTCGAAGGCGTAACGGCACGAAGTCAGCACGTCTTCCTCCGTTACGTTTTTGTTGATAACGTCGCGCAGTCGCTGTGTTCCCGCCTCGGGCGCAAACGTCAGCGAGCTCAGACGCGCCGACGCCACGTATTCGGCTTCGAAACTGTCTACGCGCGTAGACGGCAAAGAAATGTTGACGTGACGCTCGTCGCAAAGCGGTTTGATTTCGCGCAAAAGCTGACGAAGCTGGGGATAGTCGCAGGTAGACAAACTCGACAGCGTAAGTTCGTCGAACCCGTTGTTATCGATCAACTCGCGGGTATACTTTGCAAGCGTCTCCACCGTCCGCTCGCGTACGGGGCGGTAGATCATGCCCGCCTGGCAGAACCTGCAACCGCGTGTGCACCCGCGGAAAATTTCCAGAACCGCGCGGTTAAACACCGCTTCGATATTGGGAATCTGCACTTTTCTAGGGTAAAACGCGCCGTCCAAAGAGTCGATAACGGCACGGCGCACCTTGGTTTGCGGTACGCTCGGCACGAACATGCCGTCGATTTTCGCAATCTCGCAGAGCGTTTCCGCCCTCGTCTTTTTCTCTTTTTTGCAAAGGATCAGCGTATCGGCAAGATTGTTTATGGCTTCTTCGCCGTCGCCGATACTGAATACGTCGATACTTTTCGCAAGCGGCATGGGGTTGACCGTGCAAGGTCCGCCCGCCACGACGATGGGCGTCCCCTCGCCCCGCTCTTCGGAAAGAAGCGGAATGCCGCCCAAATCGAGCATACAGAGCACGTTCGTATACGACATTTCGTATTGAAGCGAAAAACCGATCGCGTCGAACGAGCAAACGGGCGAATGCGTTTCTTGGCTGAAAAGCGGCATATTGTGTTCTTTGAGCGCCGCGATCATATCCGTCCAGGGCGTATAGCAGCTTTCGCAAGCCACGTCCGGGCGGTTATTAAGCATATAATAGAGAATTTTGATGCCCAGATTGCTATGCGCCACTTCATACACGTCGGGAAAGCACATCAAAAAGCGTAAACTCGCGTTTTCTTTGATGACGGGCGTGTTAAATTCGCCGCCGCAATAGCGGGCCGGCTTGTCTACGCAAAGCAATATGTCTTTCAGTTCTTTATCCATCGGCGTCCTTTTTCTTTTCTTTCGGCATTCCCTTCTTCTTCGGCACGGCTCTTTAAGCGCACCCCATCAGCTCGTAGACGGAATACATAAATTCGCTGAATACTCTGAGCGGAATTTCGGATACGGACAGCGGTGATACGCCGTCGGTAAACCGTTTGCCGCCGAAGCGGATCACCTGCTGTTCGTCGTAGAACCACACCGCCCGTGCCTGCACGAACGAATCAAGCGGCGCGACTTTCATATCGATGGGGGCTAAATTTAAAACGCACAAAATGCCCTCACGCGAAAGCCCTACCTGCGTACACAACCCGTCCTGATCGCGGTTCAGAATTTTAAAGCCCGTTTTGCGGCGGTTCTTATTGAACGCACGCACCGTCACCAACCGACCTGCCACGTTCATGCACCCGTTGGAGCGACGGTCGGCGTCGGAAGGCAGGTACACGCGACGGCAAATCTGCTCGAAGGGCTGCTCGATATTGAGCCGCTGAAGATATGCCGTTTTTGCGTTCAGCTCCACGGGATGCAACACCCGTACGGTACAGCCTTTCGCAAGCTCGATCGGCTCGTTTTGCAAGTTCAGAACCCTGCCGCCGTCCACCATGACGATTTCGGTCAGCATTTTGTCGCAATAAACCGAGAAAAACAGCTGTTCCGACGCGGTAAAGGGCGGCAAGCACAACGTGTGCAGAAAGAAATCACGCGAAAATTCCGTACCTTCCACCATCGCATTGTATAAATAATCGGTCG
>JAIEBL010000290.1 GCA_029069015.1 Clostridiales bacterium | reverse complement strand
GTACAGCAGTCCCTCACCCGTGCGCATTTCTTCCGCGTCCCCGTGCAGTAATGTTGAAGACGGCAGCTTGCCGTCGAGGATGCCGTCGGTCATGCGCTCCGTCGTGTCTTTGACGGCAGGCGCGTCATCCGCGCTCGCTTCGTTATCGAAATTGACGAACGTGCCTGCGTAGAGCAACCCGCCCACCTTATCGCGAAGGTAGGACGAAGCTACGTGCGGCTCGCTCGAAACGGACGTTTTTTCAAAGCGGTTGGAAACGTTGTAATAGGCGTACGGTACGCATGCGTTGGCTTCCTCGCCCAGCGCCCGGTACACTTTATGGACAACAGACGAATCGAACGCCGCCGCAAGCGCACGCTCGGAGGGAAAGCGCGTGGCAAAAACACCTGCCTTAAAAAGCGGATCGCTCTCTAAGGAGATGATCGGAAATTCAAACGTATTGAGCGAACTGCTCTTAAAGGTATCGAATCCCGCGATCAATCGGATCCGTTCCTTCAACGTCATTGTGGAAATCAAGCGCTCGTTTTTAATCATATACCTTTCCGACTCCGCATGCTTTCACCCTTTTACGCACCATTAGCCTGAAACGCCAAGGGGCAAAATGGGTAGCTTACACCTATAATCATATATAATATCATACTTATGCGCTTTTGGCAAGGCTATTTTACGTTTTGCGAAAAAAAGACAAAACGCGCTTTCGCGGTCTTTGCGACCAAACGAAGCGCGTTTTCACCTATTTTGGTTTGCCGGTGGGTTTACAATACGCCTTGTCGGCTAAAAATGCCTTGATTTTCTCGCCGTCGGCGTACCCCTTTTCATAAAGCCGTTGTAGGGTTTCTTTACTCTTATGGAGGGTATCCACGCCGCAGGTGTCGTCGGGCGACACGATGAGCAGCTTACCCTGCCGCGCATATTCCTGCGCGAGCGCCACGCCCGCGTTGTAGTGCTCGGCGCGCCGTCGGAGTTGCTCTGCGGAATTGGGGAATTTCTTCTGAATGCGCTTGGCTATCTTTGCGTCGCTTCCCACCTCGCGTGGCTTGTCTTCGGGTTTCGTCAGGATCAGCACCACGAGGTCGCAACCCATTTCAAACGCTTTTTGAACGGGCACGGGATTGCCGAGCGCACCGTCGTAGTACGGTTTGCCGTCAATAAAATACGGTTTATTTACGAACGGAATGGACGACGACGCCTTCATGGGTTCGTAGCTGTCTTGCGCCAGATCGCTCTTATCGAAGTATTTCGCTTCCCCCGTCACGGCGTCGGTCGCAACGATCACAAACTCGGCGGGATTATCACGCAGCGTCGGATAGTCGAGCGGGTCTTCGCCGTCGTGGTCAGAGAGCGTATTGAATACGTAGTTCATATCGATAAACGACCCTTTGAAAATGAAATTCCGAAGGCTCGCATACTTTTTCCGAAACGCGTAATTGGTATAAAACCTATGGTTGCGCCCCTTCTGACGCGCAAGAAAGGACGCAAGGTTTGCGCTCCCCGCCGAGATGGCAAGCGCCAAATCGAACTCGATTTGAGCATCCTGACAATAGTCCAGAACGCCTGTTGCATATATCCCGCGGAATCCGCCGCCTACGTCTATTACGCCTACTTTCATATCGTTATCCTTCCACTTGCATTTTTTATTTTTACTCGTACAGTTTCTTCTGTATACAAAGCGTTTTTTCTTTGTCCCATTCTTTGCGCATATATGCGCGGTGGTAATCCCGAAAAACGGCGGTATATTGCGCAGTCAACCGCTCTTCCCGTTCGTAAACGAACAGCTGCGTTTCGCGCGCATCCGCGCAAAGCACAACGCTTTGTGCACTGTGATCGAGTACGATCTTCGCGCCGCTATCGAACAGAAGTTCCGTTCTCTTTTTGTTCAGTCCGCTCGTCCAATCGGTAACGATTTCCGCGTCCACGCCCGCCGCGCGAAACGTCTTATGCGTCCATACGTCTGTATCGTCTATATGCTTGCTTTCCTGCTCGCATAGGCTAAATTCAGGCAACGAAACGAGCCGAGCAAGTACGCTCAATGCGTTGACGCCGCTATCCGTCCAACTCCCGCCGAGCGCCTTTTTGCTCTCGATGACGCTACCGCCAGCAAGGTACGGATCGACAAAATAACACTTTGCCGCTATCAGATTGCCAAGGCCGTAGCGTGCGCCTATTTCTTCCCTGTGGGAAAGATACCACTCCGTTTCCGCGCCGTGCGCCGCATGGTATGCCGTCCTGAGCAATACGCCCGTCTTTGCGGCAACATCATAGAGCTTTTCCGTTTGCTCGTAGCCGTCGCACGCAGGCTTTTCAAGCAACACGCTTTTGCCCGCCCGCATACAACAAAGCGCAGCCTCTTCGTGCATGGACGGCGGTAGCGCAATCAACACGCAATCCACGCCGTCGTCCTTTGCAAGCGCCGCGTAAGAGGTGTAGCGCGCTACGCCCTCGCCTTTATACGCACGGAGCTTGTCTTCGTCACGGTCGCATACGGCAGAAACGGTAAAGCCGCCCGCAAGCGCCAAGCTCTTCCAATAAACGGCGGAAATCGTCCCCAGTCCCACGACCCCGAGCTTTATATTATGCATGGAACCAATCCGCAATATAGAGATAGACGTTGAGTTGTTTCAAAAGTGCGTTGAGCTCTTGCATGGAGCGTTTGCTCTCCTCGCTGCGTCCAGCGCATCGGTACGCAAACACCAGCGCGGCAAGCGCAAAAGCCTTCCCGGAATAGTACTGCGTCTTTTCCGCCGTTTCCAACGCCTTTTTACCGAGCGCGATTCCCTGCTCCGCGTCGCCCGCCGCACTGTACGCCGCAGCCCCCGCGGCATATGTTTTCCCGAGCTCGATATAGTTATCCAAGCGCCCGTTTTCCTCGACGGACTTTTTATACCATTCGATGGCTTGCGCGGGGTTTGCCGTGCAGAGCGTTTCGGTCAGATTCGTATAGAGCTTTCCGCGGTGGTTGATCATGCCGTGCTCTTCGGTAAGATGCAACGCCGAAAGATAGATCGTTTCCGCCTCTTTGCTCATTCTGCGGAAGCGGTAGTTATGCCCTTTCAGGCGAATGAGTTCCAAGCGGTCGTCAATGGGTAAATCGGTCAGCGCGAGCATGTCTTCCGTAAGGCGCAACGACTGCTCGAAGTCCCCTCTTAAAAAGAGCAAGTCCGCGTATTTGAGCGCCACGATATTATAGACGTGGGCGGGCAGATCGTGCCGCACGAGATTCATCTCGCCTAAGAGCTCTTTATACGCGACGATACATTCGTCGTAGTGCCCCAAAAGGTGGCGCACCTGAATGCACAGATAGCGGTACAAAAACGCCCAATGCCCGATAGCGGAAAAATCGACGGGATGCTGCTCGATAAATTCCAGCGCCGCGCGCATACTGCCGCTCCGACGCTCGTATATGATCCGTACCGTAACCGCGAGTGCACGCAAACGTGGATTTTCGGCATCGATGTGCTTCCCTAAAATTTCGTTCAGTTCGCGCCAATATCCCGCGTTGGCGTAAAACTCGGTCAACGCAAAGACGGAATCGAAAAGCTTATCGAAGCAATAGGGATTTTCGATCAGAGAATCGAGCGCCGAGCCGAAATACGCATAAACGACCGCGCCCTTTTCCTCCGCCATATAGTCGAGAATATCTTTAAAAACGCCGCACTTCTGTTCGTCGTCCATGATCGACATGAGATGGTGACGGATACTCTCGTCTACCTTGTAGATCTTGGCGTCTTCCGTTATGGGCAGGAACACCGATTTTTCGAGCAGTTCGACGAGTTCGTCCGCCGTATAAACGAGATTTTGGCGTTTTAAAAGTTCGATGGCAAAGGGCAGTGCGAAACAGCGCGGCACGCTGATCACCTTAACGGCATAGCGGTCGTGCGACGAGAGGTGACGCATATAGCGGTCGATGATCGCTTCGCCGTTCTGCACGAACTCGGGGTCGAAGGGCTTGCCGTCGTTTTTGCACGATTCGTAGATGTCCACGCACATATCGAGGTAAAGCGGCACGCCTTCCGTACGGCTGACGATGGCGTCGATCACCTCTTTCTCTTCCACGGGAACGTGTTCCAAAAACCACCGACTGTCCTCTTCGGAAAGGTCGTTTAAGCGGTGCGGATTGAAAAATTCCGCCCATTCCGCATCCTGCTTATCCCAACGCATACGGTCGCGCGAGGCAACGACGATGCGTATTTTTTCGCAAGAGAGAAAGAATTCTTGCAGCCATTCTTCCTGTTGCACCGAGGGCGTTCCGCGCACTGTACGGTTGAGCAGGCTTTCGTAGGAGTCGAGAAAAAGCACGTGCTGCACGTTCTTCGTTAGCGCGAGGTTGATGCAGATCCCAAGGTAGTACGGCAAACGCTCGAACAAATCGAACTCGCTGAGCGTTGCCATTTCGGCAATTTCTTCGCGGTACTTACTCTTGATTCTCGCATCCTTGATGAGCGAAAAAATCTTACTGATAAACGAAACGGGAATGCACGCCGACGCCGTTGCAAGCGACACGGCTTCGTTGAGCATGCCGACCATGGAATCGGAAAGGAATTTGTTCTTCTTTTTGATCTCGTCGATCGTCATTCTCGCCTTGGCGTAGTACTGGGTCATGGCATAGTCGAACAGCGAGCAGTCGCCGTGAATCCCTGCGCGGATGGCGGTAAGAATATTGACGGGATTGGCGTACTCGAATGCATCCAGACTGATAAAAATATTGCGTATTTCCGTCTTTTTATAGGGAGCGTACGTATCACCCGATTCTTTGATCAGATTGCGCATAAGCGTCGTCTTCCCTACGCCGCCCTTGCCGTAAAAGTTGATAATTTCGCGCGGCTTTGCATCGAAGGCGGCAATACTTTGCGAAAACACGTCTCGCGGCTGCATTCTGTCGGTAAACAATTTTTGCGCTTTGAAATTGAGATTCTTTTTGGCAAACTTACTCTGTAACATACTCTCTGCGTCCCTCGTATCGTTTTTTACATTTACATTTTACACCATTTCTTTGCATTTTGCAAGAGCTTGGCGTTCCCTATTTCAAAAGCGCCCGCTTATCTCGCGGACGCTTTTTCCTTACCCTTTGTTTAAAATATTAAGACTGCCCTTCGCTTCGAAACTGAGGTCTATATCGCCGTTTCTGTTGATAAGCTCGATGCGTTTCTCCCCGCTTCCCGATTGCGGCGCGTGCACGTCGCCGTTACTGCACTTTGTGACGATCACGTAGTCCGCCGCTGAACCTACAACTGAAAATTTCGTATCGCCGTTATGGTTTTTGGCATAAATATCCGGGCAGTCTATTTTGTTGCCTTTGATATCGCCGTTGTGCGCGGTGGCGATCAGCTTACCGGCGGCAATTTCCGTCAACCTGATATCGCCGTTGCCGTTATTCACATTTACGGTAGGGCAACTTGTCTGCGTGATAACGACGTCCCCGTTCTTGTCGACAACGCCTAATGCACCGTCTACGCTACTATTCCTAATCCCGATATCCCCGTTCTTGTTCGTGACCGACAAATCGCCGCGGCACACAAAACCGTCCATTTCGATATCGCCGTTTACGTTGACCACCGTCGCACTATCCGCATCCACGCTCTTTAATACGATCTTGCCGTTTTTGTTTTCCACGGTAAGCGCTTTAAACGATTCATCGCTTACGGTAAGCGTACCGTTTTGCACTTTCACAACGGCGGCGGCGCAATCGGACGAAACAGTGACTTTGATCTTGGGCTTTTTGTCGCGAAACAACCAAAGACGGAAAAAACTTCTCTTCTGCGTTTGCGTAACCGTCAGCTTGCCGTCGCTCACAGAAAACGCATAGCCGAGTTTATTCGAATCGTCGTATTCGATTTTCGTTTCCTCGCCCCGTTCGACCGTAACGTCCGCATAATCCGCTCGGAGCTCCAAAGCCGCAGGCAGCGCTTCTTCCCCTTCGACCGTATATGCCTTCTGCTCGTAGTTGCCGTTTATCGAAAACTTCCAATCGAGGTTGGACATGGCAACCGCAAAGACGATGAAGCCCAAAACGGCGACCGTCAATCCTGTGAGTATAAATCCTTTAATTTTCATTGTGCGCCTCCGTTTTGCCCGTAATAAACCGAGCGACCTTCCCGCAAATCTTCACCATCAGCTTACCCATACAAATCATCAGCTTGATGCACAGCGGGAAAAGGAATATACCAACGCCGATCACGATGATGCATACGCCGATTTGCGCGACCGTCGCCCAAAGGCCGACCCCTATGCCGGCGATAAGCGACCCGATCGCGGCAATGAAGCCGCCGATCACCATACCGACGCTCCCCACGGTCAGCCCTGCCACCGCGGCAAACAGTCCGCTGATAACCCCCGCGACAGTGCCACCCAGTAAAATGCAAACCAAGATGACGACAAGCGCTCTGAGTACGCTACCCGATTTTTTCTCCGACGCACCGTCCGTAGACTTAGGCACGCTTGCATTATTCTCACGCGTTTCGCTCGGCTCGGGATCGCGCACAATATCCTTTTTCTTTTCCTTTTCGCGGCGGTCTTCCTTTCTGTCGTCCGCTATCGTTTCGGAAGGCGACTTTGCGTTGTCGCTTGCGTCTAAGTCTGCGGTCTCGGCGATGATCTTGTTTGCCACGTCGAAGGGATTTCCGAATTCGGCTATGACCGACGTTTCCGTACCGCCGCGCTCTATTTTATCGATGAACAACTCGTTGTAATACTCGAGCACGCGTTTTATTTCGTCTTTGGGCAGCGTGTGCAAGTTTTTTTCGAGTTCCCGCTCCCATTCGTATTTCGTCATTTCGTCCTCCTCCTTTACCTGTTGATCGCGCGGTAAATGAATTTATGCACCCGCTCCAATTCGTCTAAATCTTCCGTGTATTCGATAAGCCTTCGCTTGCCTGCCTCGGTGATCATGTAGTACTTTCGAAGTCGCCCGCTGATCTCCACCGTACGCGTCGTAAGATAAGTGCCCGCTTCCAGTCGCTTGAGGATAGGATACAAAGTCGACTCGGATATTTCGATGTACGGCGAAATGTCGCTGATGATCTTATACCCGTACGACTCCTCTTTTTTCAAGGCAGCAAGCACGCACGCTTCCAACAAGCCTTTTTTAAGTTGAATATCCAAATGCCGACCTCCTTTTTATACTGCCTTATACATAATACTATACATAGCATAGTATAAAAAGTCAAGAAAAATTACATTAAAAATTTATTAGAAAAACGACCTATTTCAAATCGAAATCAACGATGCCGCTGTCGGTGTGATACAGCGCGCCCGTAACAAGCAAACCGCCCGTCTTTTCGAAATGCGTTTCTATTTTGCAAACGCTCTGTTTCACGTTGAGAATGCTTGCTTTAACCGCGTCTTTTTCCTCTCCGACGGCGCGCTTGATTTCGTCGGTGATAAACTTTACGTACCCGCCGTTTTCTTTTACGGCGGCGCTCACAGCCCCGCAGCCCGTATGCCCAAGCACGACGATCAGCTTGCACCCCAAATGCCAGACCGCATATTCGATGCTGCCCAACTGATGGTTGTCTATCACGTTTCCCGCAACGCGTATAACGAACAAATCGCCGATCCCCGCCGAGAAAATACATTCGGGAATCACTCATGAATCCGAACAACTCACGATAACGGCATACGGCTTCTGCCCGTTTTTGCTCGTATAAAGTCGCCTTTCGGGCGAGATATCCCCTACGCCATGCGCGGCATTTATGTAAATCTTGTTTCCTTCCTTCAACCGCCCCAACGCATCGAAAGCGGATAAATCTTTTCCTTCCATCGACTTTCTCTCCGACAAAAATATTTTAATCGCTCTTCTGCCGTCGTAAACCAGTAAAATCCTCTCGCCGTTGTAATGGGTTGCTTTCGGTAAATTACGGTAGTTCACTTCAAACGCAGTGTAGCATATATCCGTCAATTTGTCGAGGAATGTTCACCCGTTTTCCGAATGAATTTTAATTGAACGAATCAAGCGATTTTCGGTATTGCATAAATTATATGTATAAATAAGTCCGAAACAATTTAATTTTGGGTGTGAAAAATTTTATAAAGCAAAGAACGGGCTTCCGAAGAGCCGACCTCTTCCGTTGCGGCAAGACGTTCAAGTGCCCGCTTGATCAGCATGACGTTTTCATGCGTAAGAAGATAACCGTTGCAACTGAAACAAGCATTCAATTCTACGCCGCCGCCCCTTCCTGCATACGTAAAAATAGGAAAATGATATTGTAAGTCCGCTATATCGCGTTTAATGGTATGTACGCATACGCCTAACTCGCTCGACAAATTCAGTATAGTGGTTCTTCCGCTATGCATTAAAAAATTCAATAAATCAATTTGTCTATCGTACTTACGACTCATAATTCGATTCCCTTTTTCTAACCCTACAACAAAAAGGTTCCATACGTATGAACCATTAAAAAAACTCGCGCCGTCCTTTTTAAGACGGTGCGAGTTCTGTTGAAGCGAATATTAAGGTTAATCGATTTGTCACCAACCTCGGATATGTCCCGAATCGTCAAGCAATTCCAATAATTGGCACTGCGTATCAAAGTGCCGCAACGGTAATACTTTTGGATCTTGATCTGCTCCGGGCTTTATCGGACAAGCAACATCCGTAATATCGCCGAACAGTTTCACCCCGTCGTCCTCGCGGCATAATCCGATCTCCATGTGCCCGTATAAATTCGATTGCATCAATTCACACAATTCCCCTTCATCGGACGGTGATTTCCCGTCCCTGCGATGGCGGTACAATTCCACGAACCCTTTTCGGCATATGGCTCTTAAACAATCCGAAAACATATTCTCGGTTTTATAATCAATGTGACTACAAAACCCGATGGGATCGTCTTTTGCGTGTTTTACATATTCTTCAATGCGGCGAAGTCCCCAGTCTAAATCGTCATCATCCAAATGTCCGAGAATATGACAATTCCCGAAGGTAATATACGCAAACGTACAGGTATGCACAGCCCGCGTTGTTACCTGCCCGTATCTGCGCCCTTTGAGTTCCGTTTCGGTTTTGTCGTCATATAACAATTCCCGAAGCGTGAAACCGTTATCGTTTTCTTCGAACACGCCCATTGTTTTCCAACCTAATTGCATACAGTTTTCCTGCAAATCTTCGTTACCGCCGAACATCCTACTCTTATGGAACAAAGATATAGCATTTTCCTGTTCGAGCTTGCAAACCAAGCTGTTTTCGGCGTATTCCACTACGCCTTCAAGCCCCTTAAGACTTTTCACTTCGATGCCTCCTTTATAAAGTTAAAATTTGCGGAAGAACGGAATCGAATATCGCCCTTAAATTGAATACCCCGACTACGCCGACAAGTTGGGCATAAAAAGGCTTTAACGCATCCGTTGTACGCGCAATGGACAACATGGTATCAACGGTATTTATTCCTTGCGGAATATCACCGTTGACCGTTAGGATTTGTGCCGCAAGCTGTCGGCAAGCATCGGCACATTCCGAAAAAATCTTGTCGTACTTTTCGAGATAACCTTTAACCTTTTGTTGTACGCGTTCTATGCAGCCCACAGCGAACAAATCCCGTTCTTTCCGTGGGCTGCGACGCGTTTGTTCTTTCCCGTCAAACGAAATCATTTTTTGCAGCTCGACCGCAACGTCGGACGATAGGCTCAATCTCTGTTCGTCGATAAGATTCTGAAAAGTGCACAATAGCGTTTCCGCCGAACGCGCATATCCGCCCACCGCGCTTTTCAGCAACGGCGTCAGCTTGGATATTTCGCCAAGCATTGCGTTCAGTTGCAAGTACACTGCGTAATTGAGCATTTACGACAGCGAGAGATACCGCTTTTCGCGACCGTTCTCCCCCTCCTCGACGATGAGCGACAGATCCTGTTCCTTGACTTTAAGCTTGATATGCATCAGGCAGTCCTTAGTAGCATACTCGTTCATTTGGACGGTGTTGACGTCTATTTGGACGGACGCATTGGACCGCATAATATTTTTGAACTCAAAGAACATCATATTACCGATGTACTTTGCTGCGGAAACGATCGCTGCGTCATCGGTATAAGGGCACGACTCCTTTTTATAAGTCGAAACATCGCTCCTTATCTCTTTTTCGAGACATTGTATAAACTCGTCGGAAAGTTCGAGTATTTTAACGAGGTCATAGTTGTACGTATCGAGATAGTTCCTGATGTTTACTACCATTTTTTCGGTAATGTCTTTGGCCGATGATGCGAATTCTTCCAACTGTTCGTCCGTAAAATCCGCGATATACCCCACCTGTACGCTCTTTTTCTTTTCTTCGCCGGCGTGTGTTTCAATGCGCATTTTTTCGCGCGAACGACTCTCTTCCGCCTCTTTTGCCTTTTCCGCTTCCCTGCTCTTGATATAGGAAAATTTGAAACTGCGAACGAGTAGAACGGGGAGCTTCGTTCTGATCACATTGAACAATTTTTCTTTTTGCCCTTCAAATTCATCCGAACTTTTTGTGATCCCGACAACCATGACGGGCACGTCAACTTCGGCGCTTTCGATAATGTAGTGCGGAATAGGCAGGTTTTTGACAAACGGATCGGCGTGGTATAGCTCGCTGGTGCTGGCCGCAAACGAATCCGCATTGGTGCGCGCGGTGGCGACGTCGGAAATGATCTGCCCTATAAACGTGGAAAGCTCAACCATTGATTACTGCCCTCTACTTCTTTTCCACGGCTTCGGGCGCTTGCTTCGAGGACTGCGGCACGGGCGCTTGCCCCGAAGACTTGGGCACGATCGCCTCTTCGAGAACGTCGAGGATTCTCCCCATACCGACCGGTACGTCGTCCTGAACGGCGTGAATTTTGATATTGAGCGAATACTCCTTTTTCACCTCTTCGGTCGACGAAGATTTTTTCTGGTGCGAAACGGATGCGTTGATATTCACGTTTCCTCTGGCAAAAAAAGCGTTATACGAGGCTGAGGCCGTCATACCGCTGGTAACGTTCGTATCGGACGACTCGGCGGAAGTATTGATCGAGTTGATCTTTACGTTCAACTCTATATCCGTAGAAGCCACGCGAATAAACGGAATGGGCACGATCGTAAGTAACGGCACTTGCAACGTCATTTCCTGGTACACCGCAGGGGTCGGCTTCACCTCATCGCGCTTACCGAGCGTAAACTCCGCGCCCGCGCCTGCCGTCGTCTTTAAAGTCAACTTACTGTTTTCCGTAAGTTTGTCGGCGCCTTCGACTACATTGACCCCGCAAATAGCACCGTTCGTATCAACGCTGAAATGGAGCACGACTCCTTTTGTATCGCCCAGATCGTATGCCCCGCCGTTCAACTCGTTCTCGTCGTAGTTTGCGCCTTTTTCCTTAACCGTAAAATAGTAGGAAGCGCGCGTACCGGGCTGATAAGGCGCTACTTCCTTAGGGTATTTGAAATCGACGTATACGGGTT
>JAIEBL010000029.1 GCA_029069015.1 Clostridiales bacterium | reverse complement strand
ACGATATCCTGAGATGTCTCGTGGGCTCGGAGATGTTTATAAGAGTCAGGGAAGGGGCAGCGAAGCGGAGAAAAACGGGGCTTTCAACCTCTACCGCATGTCAAACATCAGCGAAATCGACGGCAATGTCTTAAAAGAAAAGCATCTGATCAGCGCGGACTTGCTGGAAAGTCCGTACGGCGCGGCGATTATCGACGACAGCGAAACGCGCAGTATCATGGTAAACGAAGAGGATCACATTCGTGCGCAATGCATTTTGCCCGGTTTTCGGCTTTTGGACGCGTACGATTCGGTGAATCAGCTTGACGACGTGATTGCCGGCGAAGTGACCTATGCTTACGATAAGAAGTTCGGCTACCTTACGGCTTGCCCTACGAACGTGGGTACGGGCATGCGGGCGTCCGCCATGATGTTCTTGCCGGGGCTGAGCCTGACGCACAATTTGGAAAATTGCGTGCGCACGGTGGCGCGGTTCAATATGGCGATTCGCGGCGTTTACGGCGAGGGTAGCGAAGCGGAAGGGCTTCTGTACCAGATTTCCAACCAAAAGACGCTTGGCGTATCCGAGCACGACATTCTCTCTTCCGTGCAGGCCTCGATCGGGCATATTGCCGATGCCGAACTGCATGCGCGGGAAGCGTTGCTTGCGTCGGGCGGAAGCGAGCTCAGGGACAAAATTCAGCGCGCGTACGGCATTTTGTGCAACGCCTACAAACTGAATACGCAGGAGTTTATGAGCTTGCTTGCGCTCGTAAAACTCGGTGTATACTACGGCATTTTAAAGGTCTCCGATCCTTTGCGTCTCGAAAAACTCGTTACGGAAGGGCAACCCGCCAACGTTCTCAACCTCAGCGGAAAAGAGCTGGATGCGGCGGGACGGGACATTTTCCGCGCGTTATACGTATCCAAAACGCTTAAAAACATTTGTAAACGTTGAAAATAGTGTTGGGGGCGCGGCGAAAGAGCGTGTGCGCCCGAAAAACTCAAAAAGCGATAGAAAGAGGTGAGTGATATGCAATTTCCCATTACGGACAATCTTCATAAAGCAATCGAATATGCGCAAGCGGCGGCAAAGGAATACAGTAACCCCGTCATCGGCAGCGAGCACATTTTATACGGCATATTAAAAACCGAAAGCGCGGCGGGCAATATTTTGCGCCAAAACGGGCTTACGGAAAAAATTCTTATTTTGGTTTTCGAGGAATCGGATCACGTAGCCGACTTGCGCGGCGTCGATTTATCGCCCCGTGTGAAGCAAACGTTTATCATGGCACAGCAGGCAAGTCAGGCGCAGGGCAGTTTTTCGGTATCGTGCGAACAACTTTTGTACTGTCTGTTGCAAGACCCCACGTCGTACGCCTATACCATTTTGGCGAACGTCGCAAAAATGAACGTAAGCGGCATTATGCGGGCGCTTTCCGCAGCGATGGAAGGTAGGCAAGAAAGCAACACGCAAGGCGGGAAATCAAATGTGGGTACTTTGCCGCCGCAGCTTGCCGACCTCGGAATCGATATGACGCAACGCGCCCGCGAACATAAAATCGACCCGATCATCGGCCGCAAGGGCGAAATCGAACGTATTATCGAGATTTTGTGCCGCAAAACCAAGAACAATCCCGTGCTTATCGGCGAACCGGGGGTAGGCAAAAGCGCGGTGGTGGAAGGGCTTTGCAAAGCTATCGTTGAGGGAAGCGTCCCCGAACTTCTCCGCAACAAAATCGTGTTCAGTCTGGATCTGGGGTCACTCATGGCGGGCACGAAGTACCGCGGCGCATTGGAAGAAAAGCTCAAAAATGCGATCGACACCATCAAATCGCAGCAGAATATCATCGTATTTATCGACGAATTGCATACGCTTGCGCAGGCGGGCAGCAAAGAGGGCGAGGTATCGCCCGCGGATATTTTAAAACCCTACCTTGCTCGCGGCGAAATGCAGACCATCGGCGCGACGACGACGGACGAGTACCGCAAGTTTATCGAAACGGACAAAGCGTTAGAGCGCCGCTTTCAGCCCATTATCGTCGATCCGCCTTCGGTAGACGATACCATAGAAATCTTACGGGGACTGCGCGAAAACTACGAGGCGTTCCATAAGGTGAAAATTTCGGACGACGCGCTCGTGGCGGCGGCGAAGCTTTCCGACCGCTATATTACCGACCGCTTTTTGCCCGATAAAGCCATCGACCTTATCGACGAAGCGATGAGTAAAGCGAAAGTGAGTGGCAACACCGCACCCGCGGGCTTAAAAGAGTTGGAAGAAGAAATCCGCCAATGTGAGCAAAAAAAGCGGGAAGCGATTTTTCACGAAGACTTTTTGGAAGCGGGAAAACTGCGCGATAAACTCAAACAGTTGAACGCAAGCGCCGAGGAAATGAAGCTGACTTGGAGTAAAAACACAGAGTACGCAAGCGGCACGATCGGCCCGGAGCAGATCGCCGAAGTTGTCAGTAAGTGGACGAAAATACCCGTCACGAAGCTGACCGAAAGCGAAACGCAACGGCTCGTCCATTTGGAAGAAGAGCTTCATAAGCGGGTCATTGGGCAGGACGGCGCGGTCGTTGCGGTCAGCAAGGCGATCCGCCGTGCCCGCGCGGGACTCAAAGACGCGAACCGTCCGATCGGCACGTTCCTGTTCTTAGGCCCTACGGGCGTGGGCAAAACCGAACTTACGAAAGCGCTCGGTCAGGCGATGTTCGACGATGAAAACGCCGTGATCCGGTTGGATATGTCCGAATATATGGAATCGCATTCTGTGAGTAAGCTCATCGGCGCACCTCCGGGATACGTAGGTTTCGACGACGGCGGACAGTTGACCGAACAGGTGCGGCGCAAGCCCTATTCGGTGGTGCTGTTTGACGAAATCGAAAAGGCGCACCCCGACGTATACAACGCGCTCTTGCAGATCTTAGACGACGGCCGCATGACGGATGGGCAGGGCAGGACGGTTTCGTTCAAAAATACGATCATCATTATGACGAGCAACGTTGGCGTAGAAGACCTCAAAGCAAACCGTAGTCTTGGCTTTTCATCGCTTGCGGCGGACGCGCCCGACGAAAAACGCACCGAAGAAGTGCTGACCGAGGCGCTCAAACGGCGTTTTAAGCCCGAATTTATCAACAGAATCGACGTTGTGAGCATTTTCCACCACCTTGCCAAGGACGATATTCGCAAAATTGCGCTTATCATGCTCGGAAACGTGGAAAAATCGCTTGCCGATCGCGGTATCACGCTCGATATTTCCGAAGCCGCCATGGACGCCATCGTGACGCGCGGGTACGATCCCGAATACGGCGCGCGGCCTCTTCGCCGCGTCATCGAGCAGTGCGTGGAAGATGCGATCGCCGAAGCGATTTTGGACGGCAGAGTGCATGACGGCGTCGTTGTGAAAGTAGGCGTGAGAGACGGCGAAATCACGGTTTCGCAGTAGAGGTATAAAAAACTTTGCAAAAAAGAAAAGGGCAACAGGGGAACGCTGCTCTCTTTTTTGCCATCAGTCAGCCGACGAACTGTTTGTTTCGCAATCGGTCGGTTCGGCAGGGGGATCGAATTTTGCATTATGGGAAGTAATCATTTCATTTACTCGTTGGCTACTTGCACAAGGCAATCCTTCCTTGCCGTCAAAATTCAGCACGAATATTTTATCTTTGCAATATGGCAACAACATATCCAACGCCCATTGACTTGCAACAATCCGTATGCATTTCCGCATTTCCTTTTTGCATGCTTTCGGATCATGAATATATTCGGAATGCAATAACAGCCTATATTCCAAGGTGTAGCGACCCTTGAAAGGTATTGCCGTTATTTTAACATCCGACCATTTATATTTTACTTTTCCTTGCTTTACTTGTTCATCCGTTACACATACCGGAATGATAGCTTTCGTGAAATAGAAATACAAAAGGAGAAAAAGACAGGCAAGCCACCCTAAGCCGATACCTATGGCGCGAAAAATATCTTTTAAATATATGCACAATATAATTGCAAAAGTGAAAATAATCATGGATACGAAAATGAATATAAGAGCAGGAAGTATTCCTTTAGCAGAGTATATCTTGCGCATTTTTTTGTTCCTCCTTTGTTTTGTTACAGCCGAATATTTTTCGTGCCATTAGACAATCGATGCATTATCGGATCCGCAATCGGTTACTTTCGTAGAAGAATCGAATTTTGCATTATGGGAAACAATCATTTGATTCACTTCTTTTCTGCTTGCACAAGGGACTTCTTCATATCCGTATTCGTCCAGCACCAATATTTTATTGTTGTAATGCGGCAATAAAATATTTAATAGCTGCGGCGTCATCAAAACGCATAATCCTTTTCTCGTTTCCTTTTTACAGGTTTTCAGATCACGGATATAGTCCGTTCGCAATAATAGCATATAAAATATTCTTCTATAACGGGCGATGAACGGTACTGCCGTCATTCTGACATCTTCCCATTTATATTCGACTTTTCCCTGACTTACTTTTTCATCCGTAACGTATATCGGTATAGGGAGCTTGATCATAAATGCGTATAAGACAACAGAAAAGAGGGTAATAAACACGATACTCGAAGCTACGATGCTCTCGATATCTCTCTCATATATATTGGATATAATACTGGCTATAACGCCAAGAGCGGAAGCAAACAATGCTAGGCCGAAGCATAGCGTCAAAAACAATGTTATTCCGGTATACCGATACACCTTGCGCATTTTGCGTTTTCGGTACCTCCTCGAAACAGGGCAATACTTTCTGCGTGATAAATATATTTTATCATAACGGTCCGCCATTGTCAAGTAGGGCGCATTTTGTTGAAAATCCGCCTCCGTTCCGGTAAATTTTCAAAACGGTATTTACAAAATATGAAAAGTGTGTTATACTATATATAAAGTAAAATCCCGAGGGGTTTTACGATACGGCAACGGGAGGGAAAGAAATGAGAATCGAATTTTTAACCAAGAACTACAACGCAAGCGACAAACTCAAAGACGTCATCACCAAAAAGGTGGAGCGGCTCGATAAGTTTTTCGAAGACGACGTTCGCGTTAAGATTTTGTTAAAAGAAGCAAACGACGTGCAGACGCTGGAACTTACGATCATGCTCGACGGCATCGTGATGCGTGCCGAGGTGTCGAGCGGCAATATGTACGACAATATCGACTTGGCGCTGCCCAAACTCGAAAAGCAGATCATCAAGCACCGCAGCAAGCTGATGAGCAAATCCAAAAAATTCCGCATAAAAGAGGTAGGGAGCGACTACGCACCGCCCGTAGAGCAGGAAAAGAGCCACGGCGTCGTGCGCAGCAAGACGTTCGAGCTCGTACCTATGACAGTGGAAGACGCCATCGACGAATTGGAACTGCTCGGACACAACTTCTTCGTGTTCTGCAATAAGGGAACGAAAAGCGTGAATGTGGTTTATAAACGTAACGACGGCGACTACGGCCTTATCGAAACGGTAGTGTAACTCTATAAAGCCCGAAAAAGACGAAATACGGCAGAAAAAGAACCGGACGGCACTGTTTGCTTAGAGCGCAGTAGCCACAACCGGTTCTTTTTACCGTATATGCGGTTTTTTTTGCCGTTTTCGGGCAGAAAAACGCAAGAAAGTACCGCCGTTTTTTCCGTTAAAAAACAATGCTCTTTTTCTTGTGTTTTTCGGCATAAAGTGGTATAATGATAATTGGAGCGTGGCGTACCACAGTGTACGTGCGACTCGTAAAAGCATATAAATGATGAGATGAGAGGGGATAAAGATGGGGTTACTTTGCGGTAAAAGCGAGGAAGAACAGTTCGAAGACATTTTGGCGAACAAGTATAAGTGCGCAAAGCAGAACGATCAAACGCTTTCGAGCACCGATCCCGACGTGCGGCATATCGAGCCGTTTACGTGGCGCGGGGTGGTTCGTTCGCTCAGAGACTTTGCTTTTCTCGACGTAGAGGACAAAGGCTATTAAAATCGGCTTTTTAAAAATCAAAAGGGAGGAATAACAAATCCTTATGAAACTTCGGTTTGACTACAACAACATGATGGAAGCGGCAATCGGCAAACACGGTCTGAAAGATAACGTATTTGCAAAGAACGCAGCAAAGATCGAGGCGGCACGTAATGCCGTTTTGGCGGCGCGCGGCAAGGGCTGGCAGGAATGGTGCGACCTTCCGTACCTGCCCGAAAGCGAGCTCAACGAAACGATCGCGTACTGCGAAGAAATCGGCAAGAAAGCCGAAAGCTTCGTTGTATTGGGTATCGGCGGCAGCGCACTCGGCCCGCTTTCCGTGGCAAGCGCACTTTTGCATTTGCACCATAACGAACTTCCCAAAGCGACGCGCAAAGCGCCCAAGTTTTATGTGGAAGACAACGTAGACCCCGAACGTATGGCGGCGCTCATCGACGTGCTCGACCTCAAAACCTCGTACTTCAACGTGATCACGAAGAGCGGCGAAACGAGTGAAACGCTTACGCAATTTTTGATTCTTTACAGCATGCTCAAAGAAAAATTGGGCGTGGAAGAAGCAAAAAAACACATTATCGTGACCACAACCATCGGCAAAGGCACGCTCTATAATATTGCCGAAAAGGAAGGATTCAAGATTTTCGGTCTCGGACAGGGCGTCGGCGGACGGTTCTCGGTGCTCAGTAACGTAGGTCTCGTGCCGTTTGCTGTGCTCGGGCTTGACATCAAAGCCATGCTCGCGGGCGCTGCGGCAGCGGCGAAATCGGCGGAAGAAGCGGATGTACGCAAAAATCCCGCACTGATTACCGCGTTTATGCAGGTCGAATCGATGAAAAGCGGCAAAAACGTCAGCGTGTTGATGCCGTATGCCGACAGCTTGAAGTATATGGCGGACTTTTACTGCCAGCTTTGGGCGGAAAGCCTCGGTAAAGCCGTCGATTTGAAAGGCAAAGAAGTGCATGCAGGGCAGACGCCTGCAAAATCGTTGGGCGTGACCGACCAACACAGCCAAGTGCAGCTCTATACCGAAGGACCCTACGACAAGGTCGTAACCTTCCTCGCGGTAGACAATTACCGTACTAAGGTCGTGATTTCGGACGATAAAGACGTTGACGCGTGCGATTTCCTCAAAGGACACACGATGAACGAGCTGATCGACGCAGAACGCAAAGCCACTGAATTTGCCCTCAGAAAAGCGGGCAGATCGAACTTTACGATCTATCTTCCCGAAGTTTCGGAGGAAACCATCGGCGAGCTTCTCATGTACTTTA
This sequence comes from Clostridiales bacterium, assembly GCA_029069015.1. Classification (GTDB taxonomy): domain Bacteria; phylum Bacillota; class Clostridia; order Christensenellales; family Pumilibacteraceae; genus Pumilibacter. The sequence goes on along the minus strand of JAIEBL010000029.1, from coordinate 1,043 downwards.
TGTACGAAACGGCGTTCGCGGGTGCACTCCTTAATATCGATACGTTCAACCAACCGGGCGTAGAAGAGGGCAAGAAAGCCACGTTTGCCATGCTCGGTCGCAAAGGGTACGAGGCAAAACTGCAAGAAGTGAATGCGGCGGCGGTTCGTCCCGAATATATCATAAAGTAAGTAAAGCAGGGTAGCGGTTTTTAGTATGAAACTTGGCATTTCCACCGCATCGTTTTTCAATCGGGTGCAAACCGAATCTTCCTTCGATATTTTGCGCCAAATGCGGGTGGATACAACCGAAGTCTTTTTGAACACCTATTCGGAGTACGAAAAGCCTTTTGTCGATGCGTTGATTCCGCGGCGCGGCAATATCCGCGTGCATTCGGTGCATTGCATCGGTACGCAGTTCGAACCGCAGCTGTTCAACGCGAACGCGCGGGTGCGCGGCGACGCCGAAATTCTGTTCCGCAAGGTTTGCTACGCGGGCTTCATGCTCGGCGCTAAGTTCTATACGTTCCACGGGCCTGTACGTTTAAAGAAGCGGGACAACGATTTCGAATATCAGAAACTCGGTAACCGCATCAACCAACTTATCGAAATCGCGCAAAGCTACGGCATGAACCTTAGCTACGAGAACGTTTATTGGACGTACGCTTCGTTCCCCGAATACTTCAAGCAGCTTTTGAAGGTGTGCCCGCGTCTGTATACCACGCTCGACGTTAAGCAGGCGGTGCTTTCGGGATACGACCCCATAAAGTTTATGGACGCTATGGGAGATCGGATTTCCACGGTGCACTTGTGCGACGTAGACAAGCAAGATAAAACGGCGCTTCCGGGGAAGGGAAAGGTCAATTTCGAAAAGATCTTCCGCGAACTCGACCGCTTGGGTCTGAACGTGACGGCGCTTTTGGAAGCGTATTCACGCGATTATACCGATATCAACGAGCTCAAAGACAGCTACGACTACCTTGAAAAAGTGTGGGCGCGCGTCAAAAGCCGCTGATTTTTATTCCCCCTGTCATTGCTAGGCATTTATGCCTAAGCAATCCGGAT
>JAIEBL010000289.1 GCA_029069015.1 Clostridiales bacterium | reverse complement strand
TGGTTTCGCTGTCGGGCTCGGCAAGTCCTGTTTCCCACTTTGACACGGCTTGCGGGGAAATGTGGAGCGTGTCGCCCAACTCCTTTTGCGTCATATTATGTTTTTTTCGCTCTCGGGCAATTACCTCGGCAATTTTTACTTTGGATTTTTCTTCCATATCTTCCATGATTCCTCCGTGGCTTGGTGCTTGTGCGTCGGCTTTGTGCGCATGCACATTTTGTATGCTTCTATTATATCATGACCGGCAAAAGCATTCAATAATTTTCGCTCAACCAAAAGTTGAATTGCGAGAATTGCGGTTGTAAGGGCGCATTTAAAAGAAAAAACCGCAACGGCTATAAAAAAGCTTGCGGTCGGAAGCAATTAAGAATTAAGAGATTTCTCGCGTTTTGCTACAAACAGTGCACTGTACTGTTTGCTTAACGCAAAACGCGCTCGAAATGACAGCACGACTACCGTTGTCACCTCGACCGTAGCGCAGCGGAGCGGAGAGGTCTCAAACGGGAGCGTGAAAAGATTTCTCCGCTTCGGTCGAAACGGCAGAGGACTTAAAAAAGCGGTTTTTCGTCTATGGTTGCGTGCGAGGTGCGGAAGGGGTGCACGTGCACCTGCACCTGTTCGCCCGCACTGAACGGCGCGGAAGTATAGGCGTGCTTTTCGCTGCCGCCCACCGTCAGACGCACGTGATAGACGGGCTTGCCGTGAAAGGGGCGGCAAACGTACGAGCCGAGTTTTTCTTCCGATTCCTTTACGCAGGAAAGTACCTCGGCGTTGACGAGCGGCGTTTCTTTGATGCGTTTGAGCATCGAATTGCGCGCGACGACCGCCTGCACCTGCACGATGATAAGCAGCATAACGATTGTACCCGCAAAGCCCACGAAAAAGACGATGCCGAGCACGATAGCATGGCACGCAAAGCTCACGAGGCAACCGATGAACATGCTGAGCAGAAAAGCCAACAGAACAAACCCTTTTTTCATGCCTTTATTATAAACTCTTTCAGAAGGACTGTCAAGCTTGTGGGGCGGTACGTTGCTTTCCGTGCTTTCCGTCATTGCGCTCAGCCGAGCCCGTAGGGCGAACGCCACGAGCGCAGTGAGTATCGAAGCGAAGCAATCCAGACCGTCAAGCCACTTTCTTTCTGGATTGCTTCGTCGCTACGCTCCTCGCAATGACGGAAGGGCTCGGCTGAGGATGAGTGATGCGGGAATGCATTTGCAAAAAATCATACAAAAGCATTGTTTTTGCGCGTTTGCCATGGTATAATATTCGTATGGAAAAAACGGTATACGAAAGCTTTATCAAGATACTCGAAGAAGAACTCGTGCCGGCGACGGGGTGCACCGAACCGATTGCGGTCGCCTATGCGGCGGCGCTTGCGCGGGACACGCTCGGTGCGCTTCCCTACGAGACGGTGGCGGAAGTGAGCGGCAACATCTTAAAGAACGTAAAGAGCGTTGTCGTCCCGAACACGGGCGGCTTACGCGGTATCGAGAGCGCGGTGGCGGCGGGCATCGTGGCGGGAAACGCCGAAAAACGTCTGGACGTGCTTGCGGATATAAAAGCGAACGATTTAGAGAAGATCCGCGCTTATATCGAGAAGGCGCATTGCACGGTACAAAAGAGCCACTCGCAGTGCGTGTTCGATATCGGGATCACCGTAAAGAGCGGCGAGCATTCGGCGTACGTACGCATCACGAAGCACCATACCAACGTGGTGCGTATCGAGCGCGACGGTGCGGCACTGCTGAGCAAGGACGAGGGCGAGAACGAGCAGTCCGCTATCGTGCGCGACAGCCTTACGATCAAGAATATCATTGCGTTTGCAAACGAATTGAAGACGAACGATATTGCCGCCGTGATCAAACGACAGATCGCGTGCAACACGGCGATATCCGACGAGGGATTAAAAAACGACTACGGCGGAAGAGTTGGGAAGACCTTGCTTGCGGCGTTCGGTAGCGGCGTACACAACCGCGCCAAAGCCGCGGCGGCGGCAGGGTCGGATGCGCGCATGAACGGGTGCAGCCTTCCCGTCGTAATCGTATCGGGGAGCGGCAATCAGGGTATGACGGCGTCTTTACCTGTGATCGAATACGCAAAAGAGTTGGGTGCGAGTGAGGAGCAACTCATTCGTGCGCTTGCGGTGGCGGACCTCATTACCGTGCGCTTGAAGTCGGGGATAGGGAAGCTTTCGGCGTACTGCGGCGCGGTGAGCGCGGGCTGCGGTGCGGGCGCGGGCGTCTGCTATCTTTGCGGCGGCGACTACGACGCCGTTTCGCATACGGTCATCAACGCGCTTGCCATCAATTCGGGCATCCTTTGCGACGGCGCAAAATCGAGCTGCGCCGCTAAAATCGCGTCGGCAGTGGACGCAGGCCTCTTGGGCTACGAGATGTACCGAAACGGCAATATGTTCTACGGCGGCGACGGCATTTTGGACAGCGATGTCGAAAAGACGATCGACAACGTGGGCGACATCGCGCGTATCGGTATGCACGAAACCGACGAGCAGATCGTGAATTTGATGATAGAGGGATGCTGCAAATAGAAAACTTAGGCCTTAATCAAAAAGTGCGACGAAAGAAAGAATATGCTTTTAATAGTATAAGCTATTGTTCCCCCTTTTGTCATCCCGAGCGAAGTCGAGGGATCTAGCGAGCAGAACGAGCGCAGTCTTTCTTGTTTTTTCGTGAGAGCAACAGCGAAAGTATAATCGACATTATAAACACAAACTCTACGGTTATTTGCGGGCTTGTGTTTTAATTCATTTACGCTACGCTGGATTCCTCGCCGCGCCTTACGGCGCTTCCCTCGGAATGACAGAGGAGGGGAACAGACCTTGCTTTCGCAATCAGTTGGGCTCTCTCGGCTGAGCGCAATGACGGGTGACAAGTGGATAAAGAAAAGCGCGGTGCTCGGTGAAAACCAAGCGCCGCGCTTTTTGTTTTGGGGCAGTTTGTTTTTGGCTTATTCCGCCGGAGTGGCTTCTACAACTTCCACTTCAAGCGCTACGTAGAAGGTGTAGGTGTGGCCGCCGAATTGCACTTGGTATTTGAAGACGATTTCGTCCTCGTCTTCATAGGTCGAAAGATCGCGGAGATTGATGGCGTCGGCTTCGGTAAAGGTGATTTCCGTACCCGTATTGTCGCCGAATTTGTACGCCGTCGCCTTTGCGTTCGTGTAGTCGGCGGTGTAGGTATCGCCGGCTTTCGTGATCGTAACGACGCCGCTATCCTCCACTTTCACAATGGGGTTGACCGTTTCGTCGTATACGAAGACGAGCAATTCCACCGACTGACCCTTATAGGTAAACGTAACGGTTTGAAGCCCCGTCGTATTGGGATCGTAGCCCGAAATCGTGATGACGGCGTTTGCGCCCGAAGCGTTCGCGGCGTTGACGACGATGCCACGCCCTTGGTGGGGTTCCTCTGCTTTGTAGTAAAACAGCGTAAAGTCCGAATCCTCATAGAGCTGCGTGCCCTTTGCAATGCCGATAACGCTTACGATATCTTTGTTTTTGTAATTAAGGCTAAGCCGTACGATAGCTTCTTCGGGCAAATCTTCGTCGCTCGCTACGACGGTGTAGGTCACATCTTTCGTTACGTCCGCCGTACCGTTGTTGTAGGTGATGGTCGTGTTACGCGTGCCGAGCGTCGCAAGCTGAATGGCGGTAATATCCGTAACGGGTAACATCGTGCCTTGTCCGTTGCCGTATTCGTCCGCTACAAAAGCGAAGAGATCAATGTCGCTGAGAACCTCTGCTTTTTGGGCGTCGTCGGTAAGATCTACTTCCGTGGGCAATTTTGTGATGTAGTAGTCACTTTCGTACGTGACGGCGGATTCGCCGAACACGCCGTTGAAGTCGTTCAAATCTTTGGGCGTATAAACGCTGATGACCGTGCCGTGCGTAAGCTTTTGCGCGCCCGTTTTGTAAAGGCAGGTGCAACCCTCGCCCACCATCGTGATATAGCCGTCGTGAATGCCGATCAACTTTTTGTACATTTGTTCCATTATGGCTTCTTGGGCTACCGTTTCGAGTTCGCTCATTACTTCGCCGCTTGCGGGAAGGGTAGGGCCCAAAAACGTTTGAAGGGGCTTTTGACTCTCGGCAAAGTTATCGAATTTGAATTCGGTCAGTTCTTTGGCAGCGCTGATCTCGAACGTTCCGCTC
>JAIEBL010000288.1 GCA_029069015.1 Clostridiales bacterium | reverse complement strand
TGGAAGCAGGTCTCGTTTCGCAGCGCGCCGACGAATACTACGACGTATTTTACGGAAGACTCATTTTTCCCATCATCAACGCGATGGGCGAAGTGGTGTCGTTCGGTGGTCGCGTCTTAGTGAAGAATCCCGACTTCGCCAAGTACCGCAACGGCAGTCAGACGATCCTGTTCGATAAGTCCAAAAACCTCTACGCCGTGAATCTTCTGAAAAAGCGCAAGCAGCGCGAAGGCGTTCCGTACGTGATCATGTGCGAGGGCTATATGGACGTGATGTCGCTTCATCAGGCGGGCTTCGATATGGCGGTCGCGAGCATGGGAACAGCGCTTACGGGTACGCAAGCCAAGCTACTCAAGAATTACAGCGACCGAATATACATAAGCTACGACGGGGACGGCGCAGGGCAAAAAGCGACAATGCGCGGCTTGGATATTCTGGCGGAAGCGGGATTAAACGTCAAGGTCGTGCGGCTGCCCGACGGCATGGATCCCGACGACGTCGTAAAGACGCGCGGGAGCGAGGGCTACCAAGCGCTCTTAGACGAGGCGATTACCTTACCTGCGTTTAAAATCGAAACGCTCAAATCGAAATTCGATTTGTCGCTCTCCGACGAAAAAGCAAAGTTCGCGGTCGAAGCGGCAAAGGTGATCAAGGCGCTTTCCAATCCCGTCGAGCAAGAGGAATATTTGAAACTCTTGCATCAGATAACGGGCTACACGTTGGACGCGCTCCGCAAGCAAACGGACATTTCGGCGATAGAGCAGGAAACGGTATTCGAGCCGCAACCCCAAAAGCCGAAAGCGCGCACGCTCGACAAGTCGCTCGAATTTATCTTAGCATCCGTATTGGCGCAAATGCCGTTTTGCGATTATACGATCGACCTCTTTCCGTACCTGCCCGACGATTTTTCCCGGCGCGTTTACAACTGGGGCTTACGGCAGTTCAAGGAAGGGCAAAAGGCGGGCACGGCGGCATTCTACGACGAAACGCCCGAGGAAGATAAGTCACTTCTGTCCGAACTGACGGCATACAGATTCCTCGACGGCGACGATGCGAACAAGTTCGCGGCTTGCGCAAAGGCGCTCTCGATCGGGAGCTTAACGGCGCAGAAGAACGCACTTGCGAAAGAATACGACGCCTCGCACGACGTTACGCTTCTCAGTAAGGTGCAGGAGATTGACAGAAAGCTAAGCGCCTTGCGAAAAGGCGAAGACGCGTAAAGAGAAAGTAACAACGCAAAACGTACGGCAAAACCGTTTTTACGAAAGGGCGTCGGGAAAACCCGACAGTCAAAAAAGGAGAATGAAATGTCCGAAGTACAACTCAGCGAGCAAATGAAGAAAGACGTCGAAGCGCTTATCGAGCAGGGCAAGGCAAACGGCGGGCGGCTTACCTACGACGAGGTGGGCGCACGGTTCGGGTCTTGCGACGCCGTGGTGTTAGACGAGGTTTTCAAGCTCCTGGCTGACGGAAAAATAGAGGTTTTGAAAACCTTTACTTCCGTGCCGATGAGCGACAAGATCCACAAAGAAATCAAACGGCTTATCGAAGCTGGCAAGCGGCGCGGGCATTTGACGTACGACGAAGTGGGCGAAAAGCTTGCCGTCGAGTGCGAAGCGAACGCCGAACAAATGGACGAAGTGTTCCGCATTTTGGCGGCGAACAATATCGAAGTCATCAATACGCAGATCGATCTTAAAAACGACGATTCGATCGAGCAGCTCATGGCGGGCGAGATCAACATTGACGACCCCGTGAAAGTATACCTCAAATACATCGGCAATGTGCATTTGCTTTCCATGGAAGAAGAGATCGAGCTTGCGCAGAAGATGGCAGACGGCGACGAGTACGCCAAGGCGCGTCTTTCGGAAGCGAACCTGCGGCTCGTGGTCAGCATTGCAAAGCGGTACGTCGGGCGCGGCATGCTGTTCTTGGACCTCATCCAAGAGGGCAATCTGGGTTTAATGAAAGCAGTGGACAAATTCGACTACACGAAGGGCTTCCGCTTTTCGACCTATGCGACCTGGTGGATTCGCCAGGCAATCACGCGCGCGATCGCCGATCAGGCGCGTACGATCCGTATCCCCGTGCACATGGTGGAGACGATCAACAAGCTTATTCGCACCACCCGCGTGTTGGTGCAGGAATTGGGACGCGACCCTACGCCCGAAGAAATCAGCCGCGAAATGGGCATTTCCGAAGAGCGCGTCCGTGAGATCCAGCGCATTGCGCTCGACCCCGTGTCGCTCGAAACGCCCATCGGCGAAGAGGAAGACAGCCACCTCGGCGACTTTATCGAAGACAGCAACGCCACCGCGCCGCAGGACGTAGCGGCATTCACGTTACTCAAAGAGCAGCTCCTGAACATTCTCGATACGCTTACCCCGCGCGAAGAAATGGTCCTTCGGCTTCGTTACGGTATCGACGACGGGCATTCCCGCACGCTCGAAGAAGTGGGCAAGGAGTTCGGCGTTACGCGTGAGCGCATTCGGCAAATCGAGGCGAAAGCGCTGCGTAAACTCCGTCACCCTTCGCGCAGTAAGAAATTAAAGGACTATATCGAATGAAGCGCCTGCGTGCGCTCTGTGCCCTCGTAGACCCGTGCGAAAGCTTTATCGACGTCGGGTGCGACCACGGGTACGCGGTGCAGTACGTGTATCAGCACCGCTTGGCAAAGCGCATTACCGCTTGCGACATTTCCGCGCCCTCGCTCGAAAAAGCCAAACGGCTTTTGGACGGCAAAGAGGGCATAACGTTTGTGTGTGCCGACGGTGCGGCCGTTGCGCGGGGGCACGAAACGGTGCTCATCAGCGGGATGGGCGGCAAGGAAATGTGCGCCGTTATGGCGGCGTGCAGTCCCAAAACGTTCGTGCTATCCCCGCAGTCGCACGCTTACGACGTGCGCGTAGCCCTCTCTCGCAGCGGATACGAAATCGTGCACGACGAAGTGATTTTCGACCACAAATTTTACGACACGATCAAAGCGGTAAAGGGTGCACCTAAAACCCTTAGTGAACCCGAGCTACTTTACGGTGCGTTCGTGCGCACGAAAAAGAACGACATGCTTGTAGACAAGCTTCGCCGCGCGCTCGCAAAGGCAAAACAGTTTCCGAGTACGGCGCAAAACGAAGCAAAGCGCAAAACGATCGAGGAGGTGCTTTTATGGCAGTTACGGTAGGGCAGGCAGTGAAAATGCTCAGAGATTTCGCCCCCGAAGACTACGGCTATAAAAAAGAGTACGATAATATCGGGTTGATTTTAGGCGACGAGAATGCGCCTGTCAGCCGCGTATTATGCTGTTTGGAC
>JAIEBL010000287.1 GCA_029069015.1 Clostridiales bacterium | reverse complement strand
CCTTTACGCTGTCGGCAAGCGCCCAGGCTGCGGCAATCTTCATGCTTTCGGTAATCGCCGTTGCGCGGCAATCGAGCGCCCCGCGGAAAATGCCGGGGAAAGCAAGCACGTTGTTGACTTGGTTGGGGAAATCGCTTCTGCCCGACCCTGCGATATACGCGCCCGCAGCAAGCGCTTCGGCGGGCATGATTTCGGGCACGGGATTGGCAAGTCCGAATACGACGGGTTGCTTTGCCATAGAGCGCACCATGTCGCCCGATACGATGTTCGGCGCAGATACGCCCACGAAGAAGTCCGCGCCGCGCATAGCATCGGACAGCGAGCCTTTGAGGTTCTCTTTGTTGGTAAATTCGCAAAGCTCGGTTTTGGCAAAGTCCATGCCCTCTCTGCCCTTGTACAGCGTGCCCTTGCGGTCGCACATAATAACGTTTCCCAAGCCGGCTTTATGTAAGAGCTTGCAAATGGCGTTGCCCGCCGCACCAGGACCGGATATGACGACGGTGCAATTTTCCGCTTTCTTGCCCGTCAGGCGGAGCGCATTGATAAACGCCGCCAAAACGACGACGGCCGTACCGTGTTGGTCGTCGTGGAATACGGGGATGTCGAGCGCCTCTTTAAGCGCCTTTTCGATCGTAAAGCAGCGCGGCGATGCGATATCTTCCAAATTGATGCCGCCGAACGAGGGCGCAATCGCTTTAACGGCGGCGATGACTTCGTCTTCCTTTTGCGTGTCGAGCACGATGGGAAAGGCATCTACCCCGCCGAACCGTTTAAACAGCGCGCACTTTCCTTCCATAACGGGCATGGCAGCAAGCGCGCCGATATTGCCAAGGCCCAGCACGGCGCTACCGTCGGATATAACGGCGACCATATTACCGCGACGGGTATAAGTATACGAAAGCTCCGCGTTTTGGGCAATTTCCTTGCACGGCTCTGCAACACCGGGCGTATAGGCAAGCGCCAAGTCCTCGGGCGTACGTAGCGGTGCACGCGACGTGATTTCCAATTTTCCCGCCCAAGTCTTATGCAGAGCGAGCGCTTTTTCTTTGTAGTCCATTTTCCTTCTCCGTTTCTAATTTTTCGCCGAATAGGCGTCCCCGCAAAAATAGTTCTATTGGGGGCGCTTATCCGTCAGTTTTTTTAGCATCGTCAATAAGTGAAAAACAACCGCATCGTTGAAATGCCGCAAGTTCAGCCCCGTGGCATTCTCGATCTTATCCAGGCGGTAGATGAGCGTATTGCGGTGCATATACATACTCCGACTCGTTTCGGAAATATTCAGCGAATTTTTAAGAAATTGTTCGGCGGTTTCCATGAGCTCGGGATCATCCAAAATCTGCCGCCCGTCCCTATCCAAAATCGCACCGAGATAGGACGCAAGCGATTCGTCGGGAATCTCGCTAAGCATTTTAATCATCACGTATTCCTTGTACGAATAAATCGGGGCGTTGGGCGCCATCAGCTTTCCGAAGTTATACGCGAACAGACAGCGGTGAAAGACCGTTTTAAGCTCGCCGAACGAGTGCACCGTACCCCCCACGTTGATAACGATTTTTACGCGCAGCTCTTCCATAATGCTGTCGTACAGCGTGTTTGCAAAGTCGTTTGCCGAACGGTAATCGTCGTCGCCGCCGCACGACTTGATAAACGCCACCGCCGTTTCACCGTACGGAACGACCCAATCGCCTTGCTCGCGCATGGCGTCCAGATAGTTTTGCAACTGCGCGACCCCTTTTGGCGAATCGGCAACCAGCGTCAGTACGTAGCAATCGAAGGGATCGTGAAAGTGCGTCGCAAGCTCGCTCTTGCCCTCTTCGTCGAGTTCGTCCGTTAGGTATGCACGCATGCGGTCGGCAAGCGTCAGCGGCGGCGTAGCTACGCTGCCCGCCTCAATCGCCGCGCGAAAGAGCACCGCATAGTTTCGGTAAGTCTCGCCCGTGCCGTCGAGCGCTACGATATATCCGTCGCGCACACGGAAAAACGTATAGGGCGCATCATCGGGTTGCACGATTTCATTGCCGCGAGGGGGCACCGTGCAGGTAGCCAAAAAGTCCGCGTCCGATTCCTTTTCGCCGCTCGGCGAAAAGAGCGCCGCGTTTACGCCCGTGGCCTTTTTAACCGATGCAATCAAACCCAAAATGTTCTTTTTCATAGAAATCCTTTTACCGTTCTCTCTCCACTCGTTCCTCGCCGAGAAAGGTCAACACGTAGTCTGCGCCGAAAAGTGACTTAAGTTCCTGTTGCAACGCGTCTTCGTCCGTTGCCGCGACCGTGCATTCCACGGCTCTATTATACTGCACGGAAAGCATTTTATAAAGCGAAACGAGCGGCCTTTTTTCGATTTTTTTAAACAAAGCGTACGGCACGGAAAGCGTATAGACGCGGCAAAGCTCCACCTCGGTCTTGCCCGCACTCGCGAGTGTTTGCGCCGCCGTATGGGCATAGGCGCGCAACAGCCCGCCCGCACCCAGCTTGATACCGCCGAAGTACCGCACGACCGCCACCAGCGTTTCGCAAAGATTCGCCGCCTTGATCCGTTCCAAAATGGGCACGCCCGCCGTCCCGCTCGGTTCGCCGTCGTCATTGCTGCGCGCCGAATCGGTGAGCACGTAGGCATAACAAACGTGCCGTGCGTCGCGGTATTTTTTACGGAGCGCACTTATAAACGCTGCTGCCTCTTCGTCGCTTTTAACCCGTGCACAAAACCCCAGAAACTTGGAACGACTTATCTCGTAGACGTATTCCCCTTCTTTTGCCGCCGAAAAACTCATTTTAAAGTCACGCGAAGGTGCACTTTCTTACCCTTGTGCAAAACGAACGTACGCTCGCTTGTGTACTTAGCCAGCGTATCCGTGCCGTTTTCCACGCGGGCGCTGTTGATCTTAACGCCGCCGCCGTCAATAAGACGCCGCGCTTCCGACTTGCTCGCGCATACGCCCAAAGCTGTCATAAGGTCGGCGATAAGCGTGTCGCCGTTTGCCGAGATCTCCGCTTGCGGCATCTGCGCATCGTCGCCACTAAAAGCCGCCGACGCCTGCGCCTGCGCTTTCTCGGCTTCCTCTTCGCCGTGAATGAGCTTGGTCACTTCGTAAGCAAGGCGCGCCTTTGCCGCGTTGATCCGCTCGTCGGTATGCTTGCAAAGCTCCGCGATTTCGTCTAAGGGCATGAAGGTCAAGAGTTTTAAACACTCCGCAACCTTTACGTCTTCCACGTTGCGGAAGTACTGATAAAACTCATACGGCGTTGTCTTTGCGGCGTCGAGCCATAATGCACCCTTTGCCGTCTTGCCCATTTTTTTGCCCTCGCTCGTAAGCAGTAAAGGACTCGTCAGCGCGTACGCATCCGTCTTTTCCAAACGGCGTATGAGGTCCGCGCCCGCCAAAATATTGCTCCATTGGTCGTTGCCGCCCATTTCCAGTCTGCAACCGTACTTACGGTACAGCACCAGGAAGTCGTACGCTTGCATGGGCATGTAGTTGAATTCCAAAAAATTCAGCCCTCGCTCGTACCGCGTTTTGAAGCAATCGCACGAAAGCATTTTATTCACCGAGAAATACACGCCGATTTCCCGCAGAAAGTCTACGTAGTTCAGATTAAGCAGCCAATCGGCATTGTTCACCATGATCGCGGCGTTCTCGCCCGAAAAATCAATGAACCGCCCGAGTTGATTGCGGAAACACTCGACGTTGTGCGCAATCGTTTCCACCGTCATCATCTGCCGCATATCCGTACGCCCCGAAGGATCGCCGATCATTGCCGTGCCGCCGCCGATGAGCGCAATCGGTCTGTGCCCCGCACGCTGCATATGCGCCATCGCCATAACGGGAATGTAGTGCCCGATATGCAAGCTGTCCGCCGTGGGGTCGAACCCCACGTAAAAGGAAACGCGCTCGCCTTCCAGCGCTTTTTTCAAGTCGTCTTCGTATACCGTTTGCCCCACGAATCCACGTTCGAGTAGCGTGTCGAAAACATTCTTCTTTGCCATTTTTCTCTCCTTGTTTTTTCCTAAGCGTTCCCGCGAACAAAACAACCGCGGCAACCGAAACAATTTATTTTGCAATTTGCTCTTTAAAGTATGCCCCTAAGCGCGCAAGCCCCTCGTCGATCCGTTCGGGCGATGCGTTGGAATAATTCAGACGCATCGTGTTCGCGCCGCCGCCGCCCGGATAGAACTCTTTGCCTTGAATATAGGCAACGTTCCGCTCCACAGAGCCCGCAAGCAACGCTGCCGTGTCGAGGCCTTTCGCTTTGCCCATAAACTCGCCCCAGACGAACAGTCCGCCGTCGGGATCGGTATATTTAAACTCGGCGGGCATATATGCGCTTAACCCGCGCATCATTGCGTCTTTACGCGTTTTAT
>JAIEBL010000286.1 GCA_029069015.1 Clostridiales bacterium | reverse complement strand
GCTCTCTTCGACCAAGCCAAGAAGAACATGCCCTGCATTATCTTTATAGACGAAATCGACGCGGTCGGCCGTCAACGCGGCGCAGGCCTCGGCGGCGGACACGACGAGCGCGAGCAGACGCTCAACCAGTTGCTCGTGCAGATGGACGGCTTCGAAACCAACGACGGCGTCATCGTTATGGCGGCGACGAACCGCGCGGATATTCTCGACCCGGCGCTCTTGCGTCCGGGCAGATTCGACCGTCAGATCTACGTCAATATTCCCGCCGTGCGCGGGCGTGAGGCGATCTTCCGTGTGCATGCGAGAAACAAGCCGATTTCGCCCGACGTGGACTTCCAGGTCCTTGCCCGCATTACGAGCGGCTTTTCGGGCGCGGAGATCGCAAACCTTCTCAACGAAGCAGCCATTCTCTGTGCGCGCGACAACCGTACGCTTATTTCTATGGAAGACCTTTACGAGGGCATCAACAAAGTGGTGATGGGCCCGCAGAAAAAGTCGCGGCTCGTGACGGAAGTAGACAAACGCATCACGGCGTATCACGAAGCGGGTCACGCCATCGTGGCGCGGCTCGAACCCATGTGCGACCCCGTGCACGAAGTCTCCATTATTCCGCGCGGGCAGGCGGCGGGCTACACGATGACGCGTCCCGACAGCGACGACGAGCATATGACCATCGGCAAGCTCAAAGCCAATCTTGCGATGAGCATGGGCGGCAGAGCGGCGGAAGAACTCGTGATAGAGGATATCACGACGGGCGCGGTAGGCGATATCAAGCACGCGACGGACATTGCCCGCAAGATGGTCATGGAATGGGGCATGAGCGATTTGGGCCCCGTGTACTACGGCTCGAATCAGGAAGTGTTCTTAGGGCGCGACTATCAGTCCACGCACACGTACAGCGAATCGGTGGCGACCAAGATCGACGCGGCGGTGAGCACCCTCGTGGAAGCGGCGCATAAAGAAGCGCTCAAAAAGCTGACCGAACACCGCGCGATCATGGACTGCATGGTGCGGCTCTTGATCGAGCGCGAAACGATCTATACCGAAGAAGTGGATATGATCATGGACGGCAAGCCGTACGAAGAAGTGCGCGACGCACTCGACGCCCGCCTTGCGCAAAAGTACAAAAAAGCATAGCTAAGTTAGGCGCGGCAGGGTATGCCTAGGCGCGCTTATAGAGGAGAAAAAGGGATATGAAGAAAGCCGGAAAAATTACGCTGATCACGGTTTCGTCCGTCGTAGGGGCGATCCTTATTGCGGTCATCATACTTTGCTGTGTGACCGTCAAGCCCTTAAAGAGCTTTAAGGACTATTCGGAAATCTACGTTACTTCGTCTACACAGTCGCTTCCCGACGGCGCGGTGAAAACGAAGTACAAGAAAAAAATCGACAAGAACTTGGACGACGCAGGGTTCTCGGTCATGCACGCCATGCTCGAATTCGTGTATAGCTACGGCCCCGAATTCGTGACCGAAAAAGATGAGGACGACAACACCGTACGCAAAGAGATGACGGTGAACGAAGCGCGTTCCGCGTGTGCCGCGACCGCCAATTCGTATATGCTCGAACTGCGCTACGATACGATGAAAACGTTTAAGGTGAAAAAGGAAACGGTTTCCTACAACACGCTTATCATGAACGTGCATACGACTGACGGCGAGCTTCACTGGATCAACGTATACTTGTTCGACCGCTATATGAGCGGCGAGGGAAACCCTGCTTTCGAGGATTACCGCATTACGCCTATCCGCATGCGCATGAACACTTCGGCGCTCTATATCGCGCTTGGGGAGATCGAGCAGGAGCTTTTGGGGTAAGAGCGGACTATACTTTCTAAATAGGTAAAATTAAACCCCCGACGCGGACAAAAAAAACGCGCGGGGGTTTTGTAAGAGGAGAGGAGAAAAATGAGAACGATAAAAGTGACGCAGAGTGCAAGTGAGAAATTTCCCGCCGACTGCGCCGTGATGACGCTGCGGTTGTCTTGTGAACACAAAAAGTATGCCGAGGCGGTGAAAGATCTTTCCGAAAAGAGTTCGCAGGTGCTCGTGTTGCTTGCGGGCGCGCTTTTGGAAAGCAATGAAATCGTGACGGGCGGCAGCGCGGTCGATACGGTCACGCGCGAGGGTAAAAAGCTCTTTCGCGCGCATACCGAAATCAAAGCCGAGCTCTCGGTAACAGACCCGCGTCTGTTCGCGGCGTTCGACGCGTTGGAAGCGAGCGGCGTTGCCTGGACGCAAAGCTATACGCTCAAAGACGATACTTGCCGCACAAAGCTTTTAGGGAAGGCGGTCGATATGGCGCGCAATGCGGCGGAAACGCTCGCCAAGGCAAGCGGCGTCAAAGTAGGGAAGCTGCAGAATATAGACTATACGTCGTACGGCGAACGCCCCCGCGTGATGCGTGCAATGGCGATGG
Source organism: Clostridiales bacterium (assembly GCA_029069015.1). Taxonomy (GTDB): domain Bacteria; phylum Bacillota; class Clostridia; order Christensenellales; family Pumilibacteraceae; genus Pumilibacter. Next base: position 2,081 of record JAIEBL010000286.1, on the reverse strand, counting down.
ATGCGGCAGTCGGCGCGGCGGCAGAGCCGGAGGGCATCGAGCTTTCCGAAACGGTCACCTGCGAGTGGGAAGTGGAGTAAAGTACGCTTTTTTGGTCGCAAAAAAGCTTAGAAAAAAACTTAATACGGCTTTTTTGATCGCCAAAAAAGCCTAGGTAAAAAAGCGTAAGGGGGAGAACACTTTCGATTGTGTTCTCCCCCTTAACCCCCACTCGCAACGACAAGGCTGCCGCCTTGACTGTTTATTATAAGCGAAGAATGGTAGGCTTAACTGTTTACGCCCCACCTGTCATTTCGAGCGAGCGGAGCGAGTCGAGAAATCTCTTTTTAGATTTCTCCGCTTCGCGGCTAACGCCGCTACGGTCGAAATGACAGTGTACTCTACCGCTTTTATACGAGTGGAATGTTGCCGCTGCCGACCGAGGCTGCGATGATCAGCCAAATGCCCGCAAGGCAAATCAAGCCGTATACGATGATGTTCCCGACGTTACGGTCTTTTCCGAACACGGCGCTTACGAGGTTGAATTTAAAAAATCCTACGAGTCCCCAGTTGATTGCACCGATCACGGCAAGGATGAACGCTATGATATTTACGATTGCCATATTTAACCCTCCCTTTGCTTTTTGGTTAGTATGGCATAAGAGAAGCAAAATTATGTTAAGGGGGGCAGGGAAAGTGGTTGATTTATAAGGCATGGTGATACGCCATCCCTCCGTCATCCCGAGCAAAGCGAAGCAACGCGGAGCGACGAGGGATCTAGCGAGCGCGAGCGAAGCGTAGTCTTTCTTGTTTTGCCCGCAAAGGAAACGGTTATAGTATAATCAACATTACAAAGACAAGCCGCGTGTTTATCATGCGGCTTTCGTTTTTTAGTATACTACGCTTCGCTGGATTCCTCGGCGCGCCTACGGCGCTGTTCTCGGAATGACGGAGGGGGCGTACGGACACGCCTTTTTGAATCAACCGTTTCCCTCGAAATGACAGAACAGGGGAGCACGGGTGTGGCTTATAGAATTAAACGTTTTCCTCGGAATGAGGAACGTCGGCAAATAACTTTCCCGATGCCTTAATTAAAAAAGCAGCGGTTACGGTAACCGCTACTTTTTACTATAGCTTTTTGTTTTAATGTGCTTATACCGATTCTAAAATTTCGCTTCGTTTTCGGTCGTACTCTTCTTGGGTGATCAGACCTTGCTCCAAAAGACTTTTGAGCTTTTCGAGACGCTCGGCTGTGCTTTGTTGTTCGGGCTTTTCCGCATTCCGGTTTTGCGGCGCGCCGAGCGGGTTATGGTCTTCTTCCATTTCATCGAGTATTTTGTTTTCCACTCTGCGGCTGGTGATGCTCCTGATTATGTTGCCGGAAAGCGACACGTAAAGAAGGGCAATCACGAACACAGCCCACATGATTTTGTTGGTAAAGATATGCAGTTTATCGGTAAACGCAAACGTCGAGGTGCCGATATGCACGCACGAAAGGGCGTAGGTGACATAAAAGTCAAATAAAAGATAGCTGAGCCCTGCGATCGCCTGAAAGACGATCAGAGTCTTTCTGTACTTTGTGAAGTTGGTCGCAACAAAATTTGCCACCGAGAATTGTATCGAGAAAATGCCTGTCGCTTTTATAAAGTTCAGCGTACGAGTTAGGTGCTTGATTGTGTCGGCGTTGTCGTGCCCGCCGATAAGACCTTTGAAATCTTTATAGACGCCTACGCCCATCCAAAAGCAAACGATCCATAAAATCGTCTGTACTACCGTAAGCGCCATAAACACGATGGCCACTTTGGTAAACGTCTTTTTTTCAAACAGGCGCACCCAATACAGGCCCGAGAACACCGCGATGCATAGCGCAAACAGCGTGCCGATAAAGCCGAACATGTTTGCCGAGCGGGGGATGATTTCCAGCGCCCATATAATGTATAACGCCAGGCTTGCGAAAATGCCTATAATGGCAACCGTGTGTAACGTGTTGTACAGCTTGCCGCCCTTTTGTATTTCGTTGTTTTTGTCTTTCCGTTTGGAAAATATGCCCATGTTGCCACCTCCTTCATTTCGGTTTTAATGGGGATAGTATACCATAGAAG
>JAIEBL010000285.1 GCA_029069015.1 Clostridiales bacterium | reverse complement strand
ACGTAAGCGAGGGCGAAATACTCGTAGGCGGCGTCAACGTAAAGGATTACGATCTGAACGTGCTCCGCAATCAGGTCGCCGTCGTGCTGCAAAAGAATCTTCTGTTCAGCGGCTCGATCAAAGACAATCTGCGCTGGGGCAAAGAGGACGCGACCGACGAGGAAATGAGACTTGCGTGCGAGCAGGCGTGCGCGCTCGAATTTATCGAGGGGTTCAAAGACGGATTCGATACGCATATCGAGCAGGGCGGCACGAACGTGTCGGGCGGACAGAAGCAGCGGCTGTGCATTGCGCGTGCGCTTCTGAAAAGTCCCAAGATCCTCATCCTCGACGACAGCACGTCTGCCGTGGATACCAAGACGGACGCGACCATCCGCGCGGCGCTCAAAAAGCTCACGGGTACGACAAAAATCATTATTGCGCAACGTGTCGATTCAGTCATGGAAAGCGACCAGATCGTGATCATGGATAACGGCAAAATCGATGCCGTGGGTACGCACGACGAACTTTTAAAAAGCAATGCGATCTATCAGGAAATCTACGAAATTCAGAACAAAATCAACGGAGGTCAAAATGAAAAATAAGCAACCCTCCGTTATGAAGCGCCTACTCAAAATGCTCTTTTCCCGCTATAAAGGAAGGCTCGCGATCGTCATTCTTTGTATATTTGCGGTGACGGCGGGCACGGTGTCCGCCTCGATCTTCGTGCAACAGGTCATCGACCGCGTGATCTATCCCGGGCTTAAATTCGGCTATGCGGCGATCAAGAGTACGATGATAAAGTTACTCCTTACCATGGTGTGCATTTACGGCACGGCGCTTTGCGCGAGTATCATACAAACGCAGCTCATGGCAGTCATCACGCAAGGCTTTTTGTCCGACGTTCGCGTCGCGCTCTTCAACAAAATGGAGAGTCTGCCCATATCGTACTTCGACCGCAACTTGCGCGGCGATATCATGTCGACCTATACGAACGACGTAGACGCGATCCGCGAGCTCGTCAGTCAAACCATCCCCGCGCTCGTTTCCTCGTCTATCACCGTTCTTTCCGTGTTCGTGATGATGATGATGTACAGTCTGTGGCTTACGATCATTATCGTGTTTGCGACCGTCGTCATCTTTATCGTCAGCAAGAAAGTGGGCGGGGGAAGCGCAAAGTATTTCCGTAAGCGGCAGGCAAGTCTTGCGCGGCAAGAGGGCTTCGTGGAAGAGATGATGCACGGGCTGAAAGTCGTGAAAGTCTTCTGCCACGAAGAGAAAAGCTGCGAGGACTTCGACCGCGTGACCGAGGAGCTTTTCCAAGACACTTCGCGCGCGCATGCCTACGCAAATATCTTAGGCCCTATCATTCACAACATCGGTAACATTCTCTACGTGCTTACCGCCATCGTGGGCATCGTGCTCTATATCTTAGGCGTAAAGAACGTAAGTTTACGGGGCATTGCGCCCATCGATATCGGCGTCGTGGTTGCCTTCTTATCCATGGCACGGCAGTTTGCCAACCAGTTCAATCAGGTGTCGCAGCAGGCGAACGCGCTTGTTATGGCAATGGCGGGCACGCGCCGCGTATTCGCGATCTTGGACGAACCCGAGGAAACGGACGACGGTTACGTGACGCTCGTCAACGCAAAAATCGACGAGGGCGGCAATATCGCGGAGACGGACGAATTTACGGGGCATTGGGCGTGGAAACACCCGCACGGCGACGGCTCGCTCACCTATACGGAAGTGAAGGGGGATATCGTGCTTGATAACGTGGACTTCGGCTACGTTCCGGGAAAGACGGTCCTGCACGGCGTGTCGGTGTATGCGAAGCCTACGCAGCGTATCGCGCTGGTGGGCGCGACGGGCGCGGGCAAGACGACAATCACCAACCTTATCACCCGTTTTTACGACATTGCCGACGGTAAGGTCCGCTACGACGGCATCAACATCAATAAAATCAAGAAAGCGGATCTGCGCCGTTCCATCGGCATGGTCTTGCAGGATACGAGCCTGTTTACGGGTACGGTCAAAGAAAACATTCGCTACGGGAAGATCACCGCGAGCGACGAAGAGGTCTATGCGGCGGCGAAAATCGCCAATGCCTACGCCTTTATCACGCGCCTGCCCGACGGCTTCGATACGATGATCACGAACGACGGGGCAAACCTCAGCCAAGGGCAGCGGCAGCTCCTGAGCATTGCGCGCGCGGCGATCGCCAACGCGCCCGTGCTCATCCTCGACGAAGCGACGTCCAGCATCGACACCCGCACCGAAGCGCTCGTGCAGCAGGGCATGAATCAGCTTATGGAAGGCCGCACGGTGTTTATCATTGCGCACCGTCTTTCCACCATTCGCAGCGCAGACGCCATCATGGTAATGGACCACGGTAAGATTATCGAGCGCGGCACGCACGAATCGCTCATTGCCGAAAAGGGCTACTATTACCGACTCTATACGGGTGCGTTCGAACTCGACTGAAACAAGACGTAAAAAATGTTGCGATAGGGCAAGCTCTTTCGGATTGACAATTCATCTATAGGATAAGGATATGATAACTGAAAAGAAAACAATAAAGGTTCGCTCGGAGTACACGGTTGAGGCAAAAAAGGAACTTCATGTGCCGTTACGCAAATCAAGCAACAAGCTTATTGCAAGCTCGCTCGGTCTTGCTTTTGCTTCCATAGTATTGTTATTCATATTTCATTATTTCGAAAGACCCGACTTAGCCGGGCTTATGTTCGGACTATTCCTGTTCTTTCTGCTTATAATGGCTTTCGGCGCAATCACGAAGCACTCGATCAAAAAAGACCTGCAAAAACCGATGCCGCGCACGATTTACGAATACGAGTTTTACAAGGGCGGGATCGCCGCGAAGGAAGAGGTAGACGGCGAGGTATTGCATGCTTCCAAATACTATGACAGCGCAATATGCAAAATACTTGACGGCAAACGTTATCTGTTTCTTTACGTCTCCTCGTCGTTGGCTCTCATTATCGATAAGACACTGCTCTTGCCCGAAGAACTTGCGACAATAAAGGCGATATACTTCAAAGAGGATACGGGCGATCGTATCGAACTTCCCGATTTCAAACCGGGCACGCCCGACTTTGTGCAAGCCGAAGAAATAGCGGAAGACCAAGCCCAAGACCAACAATAAATCATATACCATTACGATAAATACGACAAAAGCTCCCGGACAAATTGTTCGGGAGCTTTTAACTGCACATATTCGTTATGCCTTGCTATGCGTACTTGTAGCGTTTCCGGAATGCGATAAAGCAGCTGATGGAAATGAGCGAGGCGAGGATTTCGGCAAACAGCATGGAGAACCATACGCCGTTCAAGCCCCAGATAAGCGGGAGGACGAACACAAACCCCGTTTGAATCACGAGCGTGCGAAGGAAGGAAATAATTGCGGAGATCAGTCCGTTATTGAACGCCGTAAACATGGACGAGCCGAAAATAGAGTAGCCCACCGTTAAAAAGCAGAACGAGTAAATATAGAACGCACGTTTCGTTAAGGCGTACAGCGCGGCGTCGTAGCCCACGTAGAGTTTCGCAATAGGAGCGGCGTTCGCAAGCGACAGCGCGATCAGCGTAATGCCGAATAGCCCCATGACAATCATGCTCTTTTTAAAGATGTTTTTCAGCTCCTGCTCGTTGTTTGCACCGTAGTTGAAGCCGATCAGCGGCGCCGTACCGATGGCATAGCCGACGTAGATCGAGAAGAAGATAAAGGTCACGTACATTATAACGCCGTATGCGGACACGCCGTTTTCGCCCGCAAGGCGCAGAAGCTGATAGTTGAAGATGATACTGACGACGGATGCGGAGATGTTGTTCACGAATTCGGACAAGCCGTTCGTGCACGTTCTCAGTAGCACTTTTCCGTTCCATTTGGGTCTGCCGAGCCGAAGCAAGCTGTTATTCTTGGAAAAGAAGTAAATCAGCGGAATCGCCGCGCCCACAAACTGGCTGACGGCGGTGGCGATCGCCGCACCCTTCACGCCCGTTTTAAACACGCCCACCAATATGCCGTCGAGCAGAATGTTTGTGCAGCCCGCAATCAGCGTGATCAGAAAGCCGAGCGTGGGCTTTTCGGCGGTCGAGAAAAACGCCTGAAAGACGTTTTGTAGCATGAAGAAGGGGATTGCGATCAAAATGATCCGGCCGTAGAAAATACAATAGTCGTACATATCTTCGGTCGCTTTCAATGCGCGCGTGATGGCAGGCAAGGCAAGTTCGCCGGCAGCGGAGAACACGATGCCGCCGATCGCCGTCACGTAGACCAGCAGGGAAAAGTATTTGTTGGCGTCTTCCTTATTGCCGCGCCCCAGCGTCATGGAAATGATTGCCGTGCCGCCCGTCCCGATCATAAAGCCGAGAGAGCCGAGCACCATCAGAAACGGCATGATAAGATTGATGGCGGCAAAAGGCGTCTTTCCTGCAAAGTTCGACACGAAGAAGCCGTCCACCACGCCGTAGACGGACGTAAAAATCATCATGAAAATAGGGGCTGCCGCAAACCGCAGTAGCTTTTTGAAGGTAAAGTGATCGCTCAGTTGTATACGCGTGTGCAGGCTCATGATAGCCATTGTAGCAAACAAAAAAATAATTGGCAAGTAAATGCACGGATTTTGTCTTTTCGGTTCGAAAATGATTTGTTTTTGGGGCGGCGGCGCGCGGTTTTTTTGGAAGGATTATGCCGTTGGGGACGAGAGGGAAAGGGAAAGAGCGGGGGAAAGGGGAACGAGAGGAACGGTTGATTCTAATAAGTAAGGCAATCTCACTCTCTTCCGTCATCCCGAGTATAGCGCCGAAGGCACGCCGAGGAATCCAGCGAAGCGTAGTGGACTAAAAACAAAGCATACGGTTATTTTAACCGCTTGTGTCCTTTACGTTGATTAAACCATTGCCGTTTCCTTTGCG
>JAIEBL010000284.1 GCA_029069015.1 Clostridiales bacterium | reverse complement strand
CAACCCCCGGCTACGATCACCTTATGCCCCAGAAGCCGTTCTACGCCCTCTTGCAGAGAAACCGTCTCCTCCGCTTTGCCGCGGCAACCCCAGTTTCCGAATACTGCCTTTTCGCAGGCGAAAGGGCCTATCAATGCGACCGAATCGGTTTTAAGCGGAAGCACGCCGTTGTTCTTTAACAGCACGCAGCTTTCTTCCGCCGCCTTTAAGGCAAGCGCGCGGTGTGCGGGAGAAAGCTGTACTTCGTCCCGTTTCGTGAGGTCGGTATAGCGGTTAGGATTTTCGTATAAGCCGAGTTTGTTCTTTAATTTCAGCACGCGGAGTACCGCCGCATCCACTTGCGCCATAGTGACCTTGCCGGCCTCTAAAAGCTTGGGGACAGATTGCAAATACGTGGGCGAACACATTTCGATATCCAACGCAGCATCTATCGCAACTTTGGCACACTCGTCCGAGTCTGCACAGTAACCTTGCGTTATCATATCGTATACGATCGCGTAGTCGGAAATCAGTATACCGTCAAAGCCCCATTCGCCACGGAGAGTATCTACCATGAGCTGTTTGTTCCCCAAAACGGGAACGCCGTTTAGCACGTTAAACGAGCTCATAAACATTTCGGGCTTTTCGTCAAGACACGCCCGATAGGCACGCAAGTAATATTCGCGCAGTGTGCGCTCGGAGATATCCGTTGTGTTGTACTCCTTGCCCGCTTCGGCTGCGCCGTACCCGGCAAAGTGCTTGACGCAAGCCGCTATACCGCCCTTATGGTAACCGCGGATAAACGCCTTGCCCACTTCGCCGGCATAATAGCCGTCCTCGCCCGCAGCCTCCATCACACGCCCCCAACGGGCGTCGCGCACCAAGTCCACCATAGGCGAAAAGGTCACGTCTATTCCGTCGTAGCGCGCCTCTAGTGCCGCCATGCAAGCACAGTCCTCGATAAGCGGCAAATCGAACGAGCAAGACAGCGCAAGCGGTACGGGACAAATCGTGCGGTAGCCGTGGACTACGTCGTGCATCACGGCAACGGGCTCTTTTATTCCCCGCTTTTCCCGCTCTTTTCGCAAGGCGATTATCTCTTCCGCATCACGCGTATTGAGCGTACTGCCCATTCCCCAAAGCTCTTCGGTATCAAGCCCGTGCAGAACGGACGTGCCGGTAACCGTTTTCTCCTTGCCCTTTTTCATAAGCAAATAAGCGTTATACTGCGTAAGCTCCAAAAGCTTTTCGCGTAAAGACATCTTCGCAATTTTTTCTTTTAATTGCGTTTCGGTTAAAAATTTTTTCGGTTTTTCTTGTATATTTTTTCGCATATTTACAACCAAGGCTCCACGTTATAAAAATTGTTGAAAATAATTCAAAAAGAAATCCTGAATCTGTTGCGTCCCTTTTTGGGCGCGCGGTATTCTTCTTTCAGCTCGGGCCCGCACGAATTGGACCCTACGCCGCTCATCGCTATATCGAGATTTATATATACGTTATCATCTTCTTTAAGCTCGAAGTCGTGCAACATATTCACCAAAACGGTCGCCTTGTACGGCAACACCGAGAACGAAAACGGCTTTTCGGCGGTGATTTTCATGCCGCTCTCGAACCTTATCTCGGTGCTTGCAAAGTGGCTACCGCTCTCCTGCGGTTTCATGTAGTGAAAATATTCTTTGTCTGCCGAGGTTGCATATTCGCCGTACTCGCTCGCAAGATGCTTGTCAATATAACTCTCGTGCGGGCCGTAACCTTTATAGAAAAACGTTTCCGCAAGGCTCTTCGGTAGCGCAAACGCAACGCCTATGCGCGGCAAATACGAAACGTAATCGGCTACTATATAGCATAGCTCTATATCCACAGCGTCATTATAAAAAGTATATACGAGCGTAAAATCCATAACGGGCGTAAGGCAGTTTGTCGCCATTTTGCCCTTTACGGTCACTCTATTGCCTTCTTCCGTAATTTCGTATGCGATCAGCTTTGCGTTTTCGTACCTATGCCACTCGTTCTTTATAAAACGGTCGTTGTCGGTATACGCGCGGAATATATTCACGGTAAGCGGTTCAGCAAACTGCACGTTGCCGAGCGATAAAAGCTCGCCGCTTTTTCCGAGCGAGTATGCAAGCGGATTTGCTTTGCTCAATTTTGCAAGCGGTTCGCATACAGGCAGCTTGCACTTTTTCTCGCGCTTACCGCCGTAAACCGCCCGCATTTCGTACAGTCCGCTCTTGGGTGTAAAGTCGGGATTAAGCAGTCCGTCCACGCAGAAATTGCCATCGTGTTCTTGTTCGCCGAAGTCCCCGCCGTACAAATAGCCTTTCTCCGTTTTGATCGCGTGGTCGCGCCATTCCCACACGAATGCGCCTGCAAAACGGTCGCTGCTGTCAATCAGCTTCCAATAGTTGTTCAGGTCGCCGTTGCTGTTTCCCATCGCGTGGGAATACTCGCAAAGCAACAGCGGCCTCTTTTCTTTCTCGTCGCGTAAAAACTTTTCCAGATCGCCGAGCGGCGGATACATGCGCGACGCAATATCGATGCGGTGGGTATAATAATCGGTTTTATCCGCCATCAGCCAAGCGCCCTCGTAATGTATGGGACGACGGTCGTGCGCATGGATATAGTCCGCGCCGTCGTAAAACATTCTGCCGTAGCTCGATTCGTTGCCGAGCGACCACATCACGACACAGGTACGGTTTTTATCCCGTTCGTAAAGATTGATTTCCCGGTCCGTCACGCCTTTGTCCGCTATGCCACTGTCGGCAAACGCCTGCCAAAGCTCCAACACGTTCTTGCCGGCGTCTCTTTCCGCCATGCCGTGCGTCTCCACGTCCGCCTCGTCGAGCACGTAGAACCCAAGCGCGTCGCAAAGATCGTAAAACGCCGGGCAGTCGGGATAATGACACGTGCGGATGGCGTTCACGTTCGCCCACTTCGTCAGTTCGAGATCGCGTACCGTCTCTTCGAGCGTCACCGTCGCGCCCGCAGTGGGACTGAACTCGTGGCGGTTGACGCCCTTTAATTTTACGGGCTTGCCGTTTATCTCGTATATTCCGTTTTTTACTTCGCTCGTGCGAAAGCCCACGCGTTGCAGAATCTTTTCGCCCTCTGCAAAAAGGATGACGTCGTACAGCTTGGGCTTTTCTGCCGTCCACACCGTCACGTTTTTCATGGTGAACGCCGCTTTTTCATGTGGCGCTACCGTCTCCGTGTCGTCACCGATTGACACGGAAAAAGAAAGTCCGCTCAGGTTTTCCACCGTAAGCACGCCGTCCTTGCCTTGCAATTCCGTCTCGATTTTAAAATCGGTAATATGTTTTTGCGGACGCACCAAAAGGTATACGCTGCGGAAAATCCCCGAAAAACGGAATTTGTCCTGACACTCGAGATAGCTACCCGCGCACCATTTGAGCACGACCACGTCGAGCGTGTTTTCGCCCATGCGCACATACGCGGTGATATCGAACTCGTTCGTCGCGTGGGAGATCTGCGCGTACCCAACCCGACTGCCGTTGACGTACACGTAGAAAAAGCTGTCCACGCCCTCGAAGTTGAGGTAATATTTCTGCGCCGTGTCGTTTACCGTAAACGTGCGGCGGTAATGAAACGCGGGATTTTTGACGCGGATATACGGCGGGTCTACGGGAAACGGATAGCGCGTGTTCAGATACTGTATTTGATCGTAGCCGTGCATTTGCACGCAGGACGGCACGGGGATCGTGTCGGAAAGTTCCTCGCCGATCTGTACTTCGGCAAAATCTTCGTGCGCGCGGAATTGCCACGCACCGTCGAGAGACACAAACCTGTCGCTTGCGCTTCTATCCAAAATACCGTGCGAAAACGCAAACGGAGTTTTCTCTCCGAAAGGAATATAATAGCTGCGCGGCGGCTGCACACCCACACGCTGAAATGTTTCGTGTTCCATTCTATTCTTTCTCGATTGCGGCGGGCGCGGCGAAGGCGTCACGGATCTTCTTGTATACCGCTTTGTCGAATTTTGGACTGCGGTCGTAATAATAGATGCCGTTTTGCTCCTGCTCGACGTCGGTCAATTGCGTGTAGCAATATCCGCAAATAT
>JAIEBL010000283.1 GCA_029069015.1 Clostridiales bacterium | reverse complement strand
CGCGGGCGCAATTCCCCATCCCGAAGAGCCCGCCCCAAAGAAACGGTGTTTCGAATAAGTCAATCGGCTTTTGCAGGACGGCAATCTTTTGCAGATTTGTCCGGAGGGAAGCTTGTCGCTGCTTTGCAACGATATCCGACCCTTTAAAGACGGTGCGTTCCGCTTTGCTGCGCAGAACAACGTGCCGCTTCTGCCCGTAACGCTTCGTTTTGCCGAATACAATAAAAAGGGCAAAAAGTACAAGCACCCGCGCTTTACGATAGACGTATCCGAACCCATCTATCCCGATATTCCGCAAGACCTTATCAAGCAAAAAGCGGAGCGCGTGATGAAGAACCGCTGCAACAGCGGATATATTGCAGGCATGGAAAAAAGCGAGTAACGATAAAAAGCAGAGGGAAACAACCATGGAAATACTCATCGTAGGCGCATTGCAAAAAGAAATCGACGGTTTGCTTGCCGATTTGAAAAATGGTGAACAAGTACGGGCGGGTGCGTTTACGCTCTCTCGCGGAACGTATGCAAATCACACCGTGTACCTAAGTAAGTGCGGTGTCGGGAAAGTGTATTCTGCGGCGGCGACGGCGGCGGCGCTGACCGCTTTTCCTTCTATCGAATGCGTTATCAATATCGGCGTATCGGGCGGCATCGGCGGCTCGAAGCGCGGCATGATCGTCGTGTCGGATAAGACCGTGCACCACGATTTCGACGGTACGCCCGACGGGCTAAAACTCGGGCAGCTTGAAGGCTTCGACAGCGAGTTTTTACCGTGTGACGGGGAAATGGTCGCGCGCATGGAAAAGGCGCTCAAAGCCGAAAATCTACCGTACCGCATCGGCACGATTGCGAGCGGCGATCAGTTTATTGCGAGCAAAGAAAAGGGCGAGTGGATCCATAATACGTTCGGTGCGGTCGCGTGCGACTTCGAAAGCGCGCCCATCAATCAGGTGTGCCTTGTGTACGGCGTGCCCTTCATTGCCGTGCGCGCAATTTCGGATAACGGCGACGAGGGCGCGGTGGAAAGCTTTTATACCTTCCTCGAGCGGGTGGCGGCAAACGGTACGCGCGCGGTAGAAGCTTTCTTGCGGTTGTCGTAAACTTTGCATTTTGCTTATCCGTTGCCGACGGTTTTGCCGTCGGTTTTTTGTTTTTTCTTGCGCACGTTTTCTTTCTAAGGTAGGTGCCGAAGACAAAGAAAAAAATGCATAAATCGAAAATGACGGGCGCACACTACGCATATATGTTGGTAGTTTTCATTAAATCGCTTATAACGTTCTTTTTGGTGCTGTTCGTGGTGCGGCTTATGGGTAAGCGGCAACTCGGCGAAATGCAGCCGTTCGAATTGGTCGTTACGCTCATTATCGCCGAGGTCGCGTGTATTCCCATGAACGACCCGAACATTCCGTTCTACTATGGGATCGTGCCCATTATCACGCTCACCGTGCTGCACCTTGCGCTCAGTGTACTCGCGCGAAAGAGTATATTTGCACGTAAGCTGATCTCGGGCAATAGCGTGATCGCCATCGACAAAAAGGGGATCAACTACGAGAACCTAAAAAAGATGAACGTGAACGTCAATGACCTGATCGAGGCGGTCCGCAGCAGTGGCTATATGGACTTTTCGGAAATCGAGTACGCCATTTTCGAAACGAACGGCAAGGTCTGCGTGGTGGAAAAAGCGACCGATCCGACCGAGGTCAAGCCGGCGTTTTTGCCGTTGAGTTTGCTCGTCGACGGAAAGTTCGACGAAGAAAACTTGAAGACGGCGGGCACGACGCAGCAGAAAATCGAGGAGGTCTATCAAAAGCACGGCATCAAACGCATCAAAGACGTCCTCTATACCGATATCCGACAGGACGGCACGCTGTACGTGAGCCCCAAGTACGCCGAGTGCTTTACGCAGAAAATTTCGATACAAGGCGGTGAAAACTGGTGAAAAGGCTATTCGTGATTTTGGGCGTATTTGCGGTTATGATCGGCTTTGCGGTGTTTGAAATCGTAGCGACGGGGAAGTTCTATCGCGAAACGCTTGCGCTTCTCGGCGAGGCGGAAGAAAGCTTTGCAGTATACGAAGAGGCGCTCGACGACCCCGCAAACCTGCGCGTGGTGGAAAAGATAGAACGCAAATGGAAGAGCGGGCGACGGCTATTACTGGGGTTCGGCAACCATTCCACCATTCGCAATATCGACGAGCGTATCGTGTCGATGGGGTCGTATGCGCGTCAAAACGAGTATCCGGATGCGCTTTGCAATCTGAAATTGGCGCAACAGTTTATCGACGAGCTGGAAAAGGACCTTGTGCCCAATCTGACCAACCTGCTTTAACGATTCCCTTTAAAAACGTTTGCAAAATCTCTGTAAATGGTATACAATAAAAGCCACGGGGCAAAACTTGCCTCGCGGCTTTTTAAGGTAAGGAGAAGCGTATGCTGTTTTCGGAGCTCAAGCGCCATATCAGAGCGGGGCAGCTGCACCCGGCGTACATCGTGACGGGTGAAGACGCCTTTTTGCGCTTGTCCGCCGTGAACATGTTCCGCGCGCTTTCGGGCGATATGCCCGACTTCAATCTTTGCGAGCTTGTTTCGCCCGAATCGGCGACGGTGATTACCGATGCGTGCAATGCGTTGCCGCTCATGAATCCGCGCCGCGTAGTGCTTGTGTCTTCTTGTAAAACAGACCTTGCGGGCGTAGAAAAATATTTGGACAGCCCCAGCCCCACGACCGTTCTGGTCTTTATATGCGAAAAGCCGGACGCGACTTTCTCGAAGATTCTCAAAAAGCTGACGGTGGTGGACTGCGCCAAGCTTGACCGCAGTACGATCATGAGTTGGATCGCTATGCGCACCAAAGAGAACGGCTCGAGCATCACGCAACCTGCGGCTTCGCTTTTGATCGATTACTGTGCGCTTGATATGGCGCGTATTTCCGCGGAGCTTGATAAACTCTGCGCGTATCAGTACGACGGCGTGATTGAGGAAAACGACGTCTCTAAGCTTACGAGCGCGACGCTCGATTTTAAAATCTATGAGCTGAGCGAGGCGGTGGCGACCAAACAGGCCAAAAAAGCGGCGCAGATTTTGCAGTCGCTCAGTGAGAGCGGGGCAGCGCCCGTCGCACTGCTCGGTATGCTGTACGCGCATTTTCGTCGGCTTTTGTACGTTTCGGTAACGCCGTCCTACGAACGCATGGCAAGCGATCTGGGCGTCAAAGAATTTGCCGTGAAAAAGGCGCAGCAGCAGGCGGCACGCTTTTCGGCGCGTCGGCTCAAAGCGATTTGCGACTCGCTGCATAAAGCCGACTACGACTTTAAGACGGGCAAAATAAACGACCAGACGGCGCTCGAACTCGTGGTGCTTCGCGCCCTCGACGCGTAAATATAAAAACGGAGAAACGCGATTGAAGCTGATTGACGAAAAGAAAATCAATAAGTATATCATGGCGGCGATACTGTTCGTGTCGTTCGGATATGCAAACTACTTGCCCACGCGGGGCATACTGGCGTATCTGTCGTATACGACGCCCTCTATGGCGCAAACGACGCTTCTTTTTAACGATGTCGTGGCGATATTGCTCGGCGGTATCGTGCCGCTTTTGGTCTACGAAGTCATAACGGCGTTTGCGGCGCGGTTCGTCGGTAGACGCACGGGCGGCGCGGCCGACGCAATGAAATACGCGTTGCGGTTTTTCTATATCGGTGCTAACCTTGTGATCGGCTCTGTAAAGTTTGTCTACTTTGCCGTGCCGTATCTCAGCGTGTTCGGAAACATTCTGATCGACTTTATCGTGACGACATGCTTTTTCGTGTGGTTTTTGTTCTACTCTGCCAAACACTACGTTAAAAACACGTATTGGGGCGCAATGCTTCTTTCGGTGGGCGGCACGTACTTGATTGTGGAGGCCGTGATTGCGGTAATCGCGCTTATCACGGGATTGGCAGCATGAAAAAGAAGATTTGCATTATTTTATGCGCGGCGCTTCTTGCGTTGACGCTCGTAGGTTGCGGCTCGCACGTGACGGGCGAGGGCAAAGAAAAAGCCCCCGCTTCCATTGAAAACGCCGAGGAAAAAATCGACGCCAACCTGCGCTACTTTTTAGGCATAACCGATTATTTAGGAAACG
>JAIEBL010000282.1 GCA_029069015.1 Clostridiales bacterium | reverse complement strand
GCTTATTGCCGCTCAGCCACGTTGCGCCCGTAGATGCAGCAAGAACGTCGCCGAGTCCCGTCGTATTGACCCAAGTCATGCCGACTGCCAAGAACAGAAAGACACGGGCGGTTGCGGCGGGGTTGGCAAAGTTTTTGCCAATGCCGCCGAACAGTAACTTGACGAGCACGATGGCGACCAAACTGCCGATAATGCACAAAAACAACGTGTCCCAGCTGAACGCAACGTAGTCCACGGGACGCGCGCCCGCAGGGATCGCGCGGTAGACGTTGAGATTCCAGCCCTTAACGATCATCACGCTCGGCAAATTCAGCGCCAAAATCAGCCCCGTTACCAAGCACGAGCAGTCCCAACAGGACGACTCTTTCACCGCTTTTTTGCTGAAATCTTTTTTAAGAATCAGCGAAAACAGCAGTTCGAATCCAAAGCAACTCCCCATACATACGACGGCGTTGATCAGGACGTGGTATCCGAAGAACAAAATCGCCATCACAAGCGCGGGCGTAAGCGCAACCAGCACGTCGAGCATGATGCTGCGCGTCGTGCGCTTTCGCTGCCGTATATGGGGTGAGGTCGAAAGCGTCAAACTCTTCATGCGCGTGCCCCCTTTTCGCGTATTTTACGTTTAGCGATCCGTATGGATTGCAAAAGCGTACGCTTTGCTGGACATACGTATACGCAACACCCGCACTCGATACAGTTCATTGCGCCGTACTTTTCCGCACCCGCCGCGTCGCCCTTTAATATATAGGCGTCGATATACATCGGCATAAGCTGCATGGGGCAAGCGCGCGCACAAGACGCGCAGTTGATACAAGGCGATGCCTCGTCGATAAACGCTTCGGCTTCGGTCATCAGAAGAATACCGCCCGTCGTTTTACTCACCGAAATTCCGTCGTCTTGCACGGCAAACCCCATCATCGGCCCGCCTGAAATCATTTTAACATAGTTTTCGCCTTGGCAAGCGGCAATCAAATCAGCATAGGAAGTGCCCGTCCGCACAAGAAAGTTGCCGCCCTGTTTTATGCCGTCGCCCGTTACCGTAACGACGCGCTCATAGCAAGGAACGCCCTCTTTGACCGCTTTATATACGGCAATTGCGGTTTGCACGTTGCTTACGATGCACCCTGCGCTGGCCGGAAGTTTTCCTACGCGCACTTTACGCTGCGTAACGGCGTAAATGAGTTGTTTTTCCGCGCCTTGCGGGTACTTCGTGCGACATACTACTACTTTTGCGGCGAAATTACCCTCTTTTATCGCATTTTCAAGCGACATAACCGCTTGAGGTTTATTGTCTTCCACCCCGATAACGAACGATTCGAGCCCGAGCGCACGCGCCATAAGCGCACCGCCCTCCAAAATCTTATCGGGCTGTTCGATCATCAGACGGTAGTCGCATGTCAGGTACGGCTCGCATTCCGCACCGTTAAGGATGAGCGTGTCGATTTTATCGCTCGGCGTAAGCTTGACCGCCGTCGGAAAGCCTGCGCCGCCCATGCCCACGATACCGCAC
>JAIEBL010000281.1:1296-4120 GCA_029069015.1 Clostridiales bacterium | reverse complement strand
GTTGATCTCCGTGCCGTCCATGAATTCGGGGTCTTGGGGAAAGTGTCCGAACTCGCTACGGAACGGGTGGGACTGAAACATCAGCACGCCGTTATCGTGACAGATTTTATAGAGCTCGCGTTGCGACTTATCGTATAGGCAAGGGTTTTCGAGGAAAAAGTCTTCGTCCGCGCCGTAGAGCAAAAATTCGATATACGGGCTTTGCGGGGTGGCAATGGCAACTTCCGCGCCCAGAAAAACGGGCAAACCGACAGCCGCACCCTCGCGCTTTGCCAAACGGTACTCGTTTAAAAAGATGGCGATTTGCTTATCGAACGTAGCGCCGTAGCGAAACATATATTGCCGCGAATAGTGATTCGTCAGGATCACCGCGCCGTAGCCCGCCGCCTTATACGCCCGCACGTACTCTTGCGGGGAAACACGACTGCAAAAACTGACGCCGCTCGTATGCGTATGGGTATCTATCTTCATAATAAACCTTTCTTTATCGCGTCTTCCACTTCCCGGGTTGACGGTATGGCGCTCGTAGCACCGCGCCGCGTGATCTTGACGGCGGACGCACACGTCGCGAACTGCGCCGCCGAAACGATATCGTCCCCCATCGTCAGGCGCACGGCGACCGCGCCTACGAAGGTATCCCCTGCGGCAGTCGTATCCACGACCTTTACTTTTTTGGCGGGAATGAGCGTGATTTCCTTTCCGACGGCAACCGCACTCCCCTTGCTACCCAGCGTGATAATGATATTGCGCGCGCCCATTTGCTGCAACTTCTGCACGGCAAGTGCAACGTTCACTTCGCAGTCGGGCATTACGCCCGTCAGGATCTCCGTTTCGGTTTCGTTGGGGACGATCAGTTCGCAAAGCTCGATCATCGAGGACGAGAGCGGCACGGCGGGTGCGGGATTTAAAATCGTGATCATGCCCTTGTGCGACGCGACCTTCAACGCGTACTCGGTCACTTCAAGCGGCACTTCGAGTTGCGCCATCAGCACGTCGCCCGCTTTGGCGTTTTTCAATCCTTCGTCGATATCGGCGTTCGTAAGCGTTTGGTTCGCCCCGCCGTAGAGCAAAATGCGGTTGTTCCCGCGGCAAACGGTGATCATGGCAAGCCCCGTCGGGCAATCTGCCGTTTTTACGCAATCGGTGCGCACGCCGTATTTCGATAGATTATCTTTCAGCTCTGCGCCGAACGCATCGTTACCCACCTTTCCGATCATGGCAACGCCGCCGCCCAATTTCTGCGCCGCTGCGGCTTGGTTTGCGCCCTTACCGCCTGCCGAAAATAAAAAAGAATCCGCCGCAAGCGTTTCGCCCGCTTTGGGCATACGCGAGATAGCGGCGGTCAGATCCATATTCAGACTTCCGACTACGTAAATCAATGCGCTTTCTCCTCTCCCCCATGCCTATGCTTTGCGTTTTCGCGCGCAATCTTTTCTCTGGCTTCCACCTGCGAACCCGAAGGGCTTTTGATGGAAAACGCCACGTTCGTAAGGTGATCGGCAACACGTTCAAGCGCGGTGATTAGTGCATAGAAATGCGTCCCGCTCTCGACCGAGCAATTCCCGTTGTTGAGCCGCATGATATGGTTGTTGCCCAAAATGCGCTTCATCGTATCCACTTCGGACTCGATTTCGGAAATCTGCGACAACTCCTCTACCGAGCGGTTGATAAATACGTGCACACTCTTTTCGAACATATCCCGCACTTTGTTATACATATTCGTAAGTTCGCCGACAGCATCGTCCGAAAAAGTGACGTCCGTTTCCTGCATTTCCTCGGCTTGCTCCAAAAAGTTTTCGGCATGGTCGCCGATACGCTCCAGGTCGCCGATAACGTGGTGCAGCGAACCGACGAGCTTTTCGTCGCTGTGCGTCAAGTTGAGCGAGGACATCTTGATGAGGTAGCGCGCTACGCCCTTATTGATGAAGTTGATCTTTTCTTCTTCTTTCTTTATCTTTTCGCGCTCGGCGAGTGAACCCGTGATCACGGCGTTGAAACCGCGATCGAGGTTATCGTAGGCAAGCGTCGCCATGTGTTGCACTTCTTTCAAGACTTGCGCGACCGCAATGGGGGGCGTGTGCAAAATGCGGTCGTCGATGTACTGCATTTTCAGTATGGACTCGTCGTCCGCCTTTTCTCGCACGAGAAGGGTAGCGAGTTTCGTCAGCGGCTTTATGAACGGCACGAGCATTGCCGTCGTGATGACGTTAAAGAACACGTGGAAGAGCGCGACCTGCATTTGCGTGCTCGATGTGAGCAGATTGAAAAACCGCACGACCTGCGATTGGAAGATCCATATAAAGGTGGTGAACACCACCGTGCCGATGGCGTTGAACAGTAAGTGGATGATAGCCGTACGTTTGGCGTTGGTGCTTGCCCCGAAGGAGGCAATGAGCGCGGTCACGCAAGTGCCGATGTTCGTACCCAAGATCACGAACAGCGCGCTTTGCATGGGGATAATGGGTGCGCCGACCACGCCGTTTATCACCGTAGGCGCCGCCATTGTGACCACGAGCGCCGTCATTGCCGTAGACGACTGGAAGAGCGCCGTGCAGACGATACCCACCAAAATCAGAACGAGCGGGAAGTCTACTTTGACGAAAAGGGCGCGTAAGCCGTGCGAGAGCGTTTCGCTCGAATTGAACGCGCTGCTCATAAACGACAGACCCACGAACATGAGTCCGAGACCCGTGACGGCAAAGCCGATCCGTTTGACTTTATCGTTTTTCGACGCCATCGCAACGACGACCCCGATAAACGCCAGAAGCGCGAAATACGCGCCGATATCGAACCCCGAAAGCGCAATGATAACGCGCGTCAGCGT
>JAIEBL010000281.1:0-1286 GCA_029069015.1 Clostridiales bacterium | reverse complement strand
CGTCAGCGTCGTCCCGATATTTGCGCCCATGATAATGGAAGCGGCTTGCAGAAGTGTCATAAGGCCGGCATTTACGAAACCGATGACCATAACGGTGGTCGCCGCCGACGAGTTGACTAAGACCGTCGCAACCGCGCCCACGCCGATACCCGCAAAACGGTTGTTGCTGATCTTTCCGAACAGCTTGCGCATACCGCCGCCCGCGCTGCGCTCCAAGCCCTCGCTGAGCATTTTCATACCCACCATCAACACGCCTAAGCCCGCAAGCAACTTTACAATCGCTTCAAATAAATCCATACAACCCGTATTCCCTTTGGTACCAACGCGAAACTTCACCTATAATCTTTACGTATCTATTTTATCGTACAACCGGGGTCTTGTCAAGTAAAAGCCGCGCGACGACACTTGTCATTTCGAGCGTAGTCGAGAAATCTCATAAAAGAGACCTCTCCGCTTCGTTCGCTTCGCTCACTTCGGTCGAGGTGACAAAGGACTGACCCTATAAGAAAAAGCCTACCGACGCTTTCGGTAGACTTTCACCACTTCTTTGTTTTTACTGTTCGCTTTCGCTCTTAGAAAGCATCCCGTCCTCGCAAGTAACGGTATAATCACCCGTGCCGCTGTTCCACTCGTTACCCTTTGTAATTGCCGTCCATTGCGCTTTTATGCCATTATACGTTATACTCGTTAGGCTACTGCAATCAGAGAATGCAAAGTCCCCGATACTTGTTACCGATTGCGGTATCGTTATTTTCGTCAGGCTACTGCAATCAGAGAATGCAACGTTTCCAATACTCGTTACGCCTTGCGGTATCGTTATGCTCGTCAGGCTACTGCAATAAGAGAATGCAAAGTCCCTGATACTCGTAATCGTATTCGGAATCGTAACCGCACCGCTTATGGCTTTGGGGATGTATTTAAATTCCGTCTTGGCTTTATTGTAGAGTATGCCGTCTTGACTGCTGTAATTTTGGTTTCTGCTATCCACCGTTATACTCGTCAGGCTACTGCAATCAGAGAATGCAAAGTCCCCGATACTCGTTACGCCGCTTCCTATCGCTATGCTCGTTAGGCTACTGCACCTACGGAATGCATAATCTCCGATACTCGTCACGCTGTTCGGGATCGTGATACTCGTTAAACTACTGCAACCTTCGAATGCCTCATCCTCGATACTCGTCACGCTGTTCGGGATCGTTATACTCGTCAGGCTACTGCACTACTGGAAAGCATAATCTAGGATACTCGTACCGATCTACCGGGTCTTGAAACTCTTGAGGATAACG
>JAIEBL010000280.1 GCA_029069015.1 Clostridiales bacterium | reverse complement strand
TTTGTCCGCCGCGTGCAATCACAAAATCGTATACGAAAACGTCGCCGCCGTGACCGACGAGATCGGGCTGGACGGATAATATATCGACCGTAGAGATTGGAAGATAGGCGAAAGCGAGGAAATCAAGAGCGTACCGTTCGCCTTTCTCCTCGCCGAAAAAGATAACGTATTGTGCGACGGACAAGTCCTGCCCGTGGGTGCTACGGCAAACAAAATGCACGTTATCGGGTTCGCGTATTGGGGCGATACGTTCGATATCTTTACGGTTCGCTACGAAGACGGCAGAGAAGAGCAGTGTAAAGTCCCGTTTGTGGACTGGGCACATAAAGCCCCCGACGACTATCGCGATATCGTATGGCTGGGGAGCAATATAGAAACCGTGCGGTACATGATCACATCCGGCAGGGGCGACCATCTCGCGTGCCTGCACCATAGCGTAGTGGAGCTCGGCGGCGGACAGATAGAAAGCATAGTGTTACCCGAAAATTTCTTTCTTCACGTCATGGCAATTACAACGGAAGAAAGCAATTGATAAAAAACAAAAAACAAACATAAAAACAGGAGAGAAAAAATCATGGGAATCATCAGAATGGGCAAAAAAAGCGAGAAGAAAACGGCGGCCGACGCAAGCGTAAAAAAAGCGGCGGCGCAGACAACGGACGTAACCGCGGCGCAGACGACGGAGAAAAGGCATGCGACGTGGGACGACCCCGCCATCATTTCCGAGTACGAGGCAAGCGAACACGGCAGACACTATCGCTTAAACAACGGCACGGCAAAAAGCGTGATCAGCGCCACGCCCGTCAACTACTACGACGAAGAAGAAAAGGCGTGGAAAGAGATCGACAACACGCTGGAAGACTGCGGCGATACGTATGAAGCCAAAGGCGGCAAGTGCCGCACGCAGATTTCCAAAGCGGACAAAGGCAAGCGCGTCAAGATCAGCAAAGGCAAAGCGCAGGTTTCCTGGGTGTTTTTAGGCAAGGAGAACGCCGAGACGGCGACGACGTTTGCGGTGGCAAAAGGTGGTGCAGAAGGCGGCAACGTGTCGCTGAAAGTGGAAAACGGCAACGGTCGGGCACAACGCGCACACAGCAAAGCCACGTATGCAAATGTTGCCCAAGCGACCGATTTGCAGTATTGCCTGCGCGGCAACAACGTGAAAGAGAACATTATCGTGCGCGAAAAGGCGGCGGATTACCGCTACCGCTTCGCGCTGGAGACGCAGGGTCTTCGGATGCGCCTCGCCGAAGACAACCGTAGCATCGAGCTGTATTCGGACAGCGGGGTGGAGTTCATCATTCCCTCGCCGTATATGTACGACGCCGCGGGCGCAACGAACGAAGAAGTGTACTACGAGCTTACGCCCGAACAGGACGGCAAGCATACGTTCGTCGTTATCGCGAACGAAGAATGGATCAACGCTACGGATAGAGTCCTGCCCGTCACGATCGACCCGCAGATTGTCGTAGACAACGGTAGTTTCGTAACGGCGGTTGTGCAAAGCCGAACGTGTGAGACGGTAACAGTGGCCGGCGATCCGGATGACCCTTACGGCTTTAAAAAACCGACAACGACGGTATCCTGTTGGGGAGGTTGGGTAACCGAAGACGTTTCTACGGAAATAAAAGTAGACGATATGTCTTCGGCGCAATGCAGAACATTCCTTACGTTTAATAAACAAGCCTTTCCGGTTCTTGATTGTCCGATCTTGGATATACAGGTGCTGTTAACGCCCATCGGCGATTTCGGCGGCAATATCGAGCTTCGCGACGCAGCTACCGGTGCGCTTATAGGTGTGCGCAATTATAATTCGGCAGACGGCAGATTCTCATTTGATCTTACGCAACAGTATAAAACAGCGTGCGGCGATACGTTTACCATCGGACTTTTGCCATCGGGTATCGGCGGACGGTTTTCGCTGGAAGCAAATCCGCCTGTTTTGGAAATAGAGTACGTGGCGGGCGGCGGGGTAAAGCCGTGCACGAAAGAAATTCCGCTGTGCGGTAGTGCTTCGGGCGTGCTTGACGTATCCACCGGCAACTTCACCCCTGAACTCGCAACCGTTTCGGGCGAGGGGCTTAGCATTCCTTATGGCGTAACGCAAATTTATAAGCCGAGTGCCGAAGACCATCATTGCGGAAAGAATTTCCGACTGAACTTAGACGAAAGACTGGATAAGTACACCGACAGCCTTTTGGATGCAAACTATGTGTATACAGACGAATACGGCAACAAACACGGGTTTAAAGAGCACTTTTATTACCTCAACGACGCGAATGGGAAAGTGACCGTTGCGGCAAAAGACGTTACCGTAGATACCGACGGCTCGCTTTGGTATGGGGAGCACCAAGTGACGAAGGAAGAACTTTCGGACACGGGACTGAAAGCCGTCACGCAGCTTGAAGGCGTGCAAAAAGTGGAATTCTACGAACAGCGGCAAGACGAAATCAAGCAGCTCGAAGAACAGGTCGAGTCGTATAAAGACGCTCTGAAAGATTACGTTGTGATCAATTCGACTACGGGGGAAATTGTAAAAGAGGAAGAAAAAGAGGTTACGCTTGCCAATTTGGATGACGGCAGTTACGATGTCTTTATGAAAAAGCTAGATGTCGAGCGCAATATCCCCGTCACGACAAGCGAAAAAATCCAATATAAAGATTTGCTTACGCAGCTAAAAAGCTTGACGGAAAATTACTCGCAATATGAACATGTAATGCCCATAAAGGTAAATTTTCGGAACAAACTCTTAGCGTTGCAGTCGGCATGTTATGAACTTGATAACTCTCTTGAACCCTATTTGAGATATTTGAGTCAGTATTATTTAACACCCGATGATCCAAACAACTTTAGGGAGTGTATTGACCGTGGTGTGTCTATTCCGCTTGATTTAATCGATCGTGCGTTTGAAGATGAAAATGGATATATGCCGTATGATCTTACGGACAACAACGAAATCAAGAAAGCGGCGCAACCGAAAGTAAACGGTGCTACCTTAAAAGCGCAATTCCGTCAAAGAAATTTGTATTTGGAACAGATTGCGCAGCAAAGGCAGGAGCTGAATGCACAAGAAAAATCCTTAGGTGCACAAAAGGAATACATGATTTCCCAAAAGTCCCAAGTGCAGAGAAAGCTCGAACAATACTACAAAGAATACGTCAACAAAAGCGCCGAACTTGCTTTGCGCAAAAAATGTACGCCTGTCAGCTATCTATCCGACGGCAAGACAATCAAAGGCTTTAACGAATACGGCGACTTGGTGGCGGTGTTCGACAGCTACGAAAATGCCGTCATGATAGAGCGGGACAAGTATGGGCGCATATCCCGCTTATGCGATGATAAGAACAACGCCGTGACGTTTGCGTATAATTCCGAGGGGCTTTTGGCATCCGTTACCGACGTGCGCGGCAGGAAGACGAAATATTCCTATGGGTTGGGAAGACTTTGCTCTGTTAGTTTGCCGAACGGCGAAAAGATCACTCTTTCGTATAACGACACGCAACTTTCGGCCATAGGGTCAAGTAAAGAAGCGGCATCGCTTTCGTATGATGACGTTTGTCTTGCGGGCGTGACGTATAAAAGCCTGCAAACGCAAATCGGCCACGACGAGATGCAAAACGGAATAACGGTATTGTCGAGTTTGAGCATAGCCTACACAGATACCCAGACCACGGTTACCGCAAGTGCGGACGTTACAACCGTTGAAACTTACCGTTTCGGAGAAAAGGGCGGTTTGTTGGAATACTACCTCGAAGAAGACGGCGTAGTGACCAAAGCCGAACGGTATGATTACGAACAATATAGTCGCGACAATACGATATGCGCCAAAAACGAAACGCTGTATAAGTCGCCGCTCTCTGCGTTTGAGTTCGTGGCGGGAGAATACGAAAATACGACGCTCAACGACTTTAACAACCCGACGCAGATTGTTACGGGTGGCAAAATACTGAACGTTGACGGCGGAAAAATAACCACACAGGGAGCATGCGTAACGTATACGTACGACGACGAACAGCGCGTCCTCGAAGAACGTACGGTTGTCACCACGAAAAAACCGACGCAAACCGAAACGGTGACCGCCGTCAAAACCTACGCCTATAATGCGCAGAGTAGCGTCGTGCGCACCGAAAGCTACGTAGAGGGCGAAGCGCTTACGAGCGGCAAGACGGTAGAGGAAACGGTATACGACGACAAGGGACGTGTCGTTAAATCGTTTACGTATAATACCCTCGACAGCTCGAGCAAGTTCTACACCGAAAACGAGTACGACGAGAGCGGCAAAGCGACCGCCGAGATCGACGAAACGGGCGAGAACAAAACGCAGATAGAATACGTGGACGGCACGAGCATCGTGCGCACGACAACTCTGCCAAACGGCAGTAAGTTCAGCTACGGGCACGATGAAAGCGACACCGTGACGGCAATCACGCAGAGCACCTCGGAAGGCGAGGAAAACAGTACGCAAACGCAATACACCTGCGGCGAGATCACCGAACTTAAAAGCGGCAACAACGTCGTGCACTATACCTACGACGGTAAGCGCAGAAAGACGGCGGTGGAGCTCAACGGCACGCAATACGTACAGTACGAATACCGGGATAAAGTCGAAAAAGACGGCGAAACGGTCAATAGAGTCACGGCAACGCTCTGCAATGACGATACGATAGAAAGCGTGTCCGATCTTCGCGGCAACGTGCTGGAAACCAAGTACAACGGCAAGACGCTCGCTTCTGCTACGTACGACGCAAAGGGCAAACGTACGCACCTTTTGGACGGCGTGACGGGCGTGGAAACCGCCACCGAGTACGACAAACTCGACCGCGTTAAAACGGTAACGGTAGGGAACGTGACCGAAACGACGGAATACAACGAAGACGGAGGCATCGCGAGCAAGACGCGCACCGAGAACGGCAAAGAAACGACGTATACGTATGCGTATAAGGAAAACGCCGCAAAAGACCTCGAAAGCGTTTCGGTGGGCGATATCACCGTTTCGCCTACGAGCGACTGCCTCGGTAGGTCCACGGGCAAAACGATCAAATTCGCGGGCACGACGATCGCCGAAGAATCCATTGCCTACCGCAAAGTGGGCGATCATGCCACCAATATGCCGAGCACTGTGCGCTTCGGCAACCGTATCGCCGCCCCGAGCGAAGCGAGTACCGAAGCGCAATCCGGCGACCCTTCTGTCATTTCGACCGAGCACGAAGTGCGAGCGGAGAAATCTCAAACGGAAACCGAAGCGGAGAAATCCCAATTCGTCCGCCTCGACAACCTCAAGTATACCTACGATGCTTGCGGCAATATCACCGAAGTGCGCGAGAACGGTTCGCTTGCCGTAAGGTATACCTACGATGCGTTGAATCGCCTTATCCGCGAGGACAACAAGCAGCTCGGGAAAACGTGGGTTTACCATTACGACAACAACGGGAATATACTGAGTAAGAGAGAGTTTGCCTTCACGCTTTGCGGCAAGGAAAAACTCGAAGAGCTCGACGGCTCTGTCACCCCGAGCGTAGCCGAGGGGTCTCAAACGGGAAACGGCGCCGCTCCCTCTGTTATAAACGAAACGCTCTATGCTTACGACGGCGACCGCTTGCTTGCATTCGGCAGTGAGCTGTTTAAGTACGACGCGCTCGGTAACCCCACCAAGTATCGTGATAAAGCATGCAGATGGACGAACGGGCGGCAACTTATGCAATACGGCACGATGACCTTCGTCTACGACGGGCGGGGCCGACGCACGAAAAAAGGCGGTATCTACTATACCTACGACAGCGAAGGTAGGCTCTTAAAGGATAACACCGGACTTTCGTTTATTTACGACCATAGCGGCGTCATAGGCTTCGAACACAATAATTCGACGTATTTTTACCGTAAAAACGCACAAGGGGATATTATAGCCCTACTTGACAGCAACGGCAATGTTGTGGTAAAATATGTATACGACGCATGGGGCAACCACGCCGTGCTCAATCCCGACGGAACTGTTAATGATTCCGATTCGTTCATTGGAAACCGCAATCCTTACCGCTATCGTGGGTACTACTACGACATCGAAACGGGCTTGTATTTCTTGAAAACAAGATACTACGATCCCGAAGTAGGGCGCTTTATCACGATAGACGATCTTAGCTATCTTGATCCCGAAACCATCAACGGCTTGAATTTATATGCTTACTGTGTCAACAATCCTGTAATGGCTACCGATCCTAATGGGACAATGCCTAAATGGTTAAGATGTCTATTGGGGGGAGTAATTGCTGTAGCGGCAATCACATTGTCTATTGCAACTGCTGGTTTAGCGGCGCCTATATCTGCTGCAGTGGGCGGTGGTATGTTTGGAGCTATTTTGGGCGGTGCCGTTGCGGGAGCTATAGGCGGAGCTATATCTAGTTTTGCTATCAGTGTCGCATTGCAAGGTGCTATGCATGGCTTTGATAATATAAATTGGAGAAAAGTTGGAATAGCTACTCTTAGCGGCGCAATTGCTGGTGCTGTTTTTGGCGGAGTAGGTGGTGGAATAAAGTATGCGAAGGCTGCTCACTATTTAAAAGCGAATGGAGTTACAGATGTAAAAGGTACTTTAAAGAATTTTAAAGGAATTCCGAATGTAAAAACTGCTAAAGGAACAGTCGCATATAGATATTATGATGGTGTAGAGGCCCTACAAGAAGGACGTTGGTTGACCAATGCTTTGACAGATAATCCAGTGAGGGATCTTGTCCTATATAATAATAAAGCCACAATGGTATCTAAGTTTATTATTCAAGATGGAGCTAAATATTTAGTTGGCAAAATTGCGGGTAGTCCCGTTAATGCTATACAATTTTTTGTGGCGAATGTTAATTGGCTAACTCTCATTTTTTAGGAGAAATAGTATGATAAGTAAGCTTATAGGTTTCGCAAAAGAGATAATTGTGTTGAGTGATTCTATAATTGAAAATAATAGTAGTCCAAACACAAAAGTTGCGGAGATTATTAAGCGTGAGTTTGAGAAGCAATACGAATCATTAAGAAATCAGGGAAAAGTAATTGTTTTAAACCAAGAAAGGGATTTGTGGGCGTGGAGAACAATTATCGATTCAGCACATTTTGATTATGATAAAATACTGATTGAAAAAGTTTTTGAATTTGTTAAGTTGATCAAAAAATTGCCCAAGCAAAATTTAACAATCTTATACTGAAAAGTTTAATTTTTTGTTTTGCTTAAAAACTTTTAATGCACACAAAGGGAGCGCTTGTGAAAACAAACGCTCCCTTTTTTCTCTATTTGACAATAGCGGCGCAGTTGTGGTAAAATATGTCTACGACGCATGGGGCAATCATGCCGTGCTCAATCCCGACGGAACTGTTAATGATTCCGATTCGTTCATTGGAAACCGCAATCCTTACCGCTATCGTGGGTACTACTACGACATCGAAACGGGCTTGTATTTCTTGAAAACAAGATACTACGATCCCGAAGTAGGCAGATTTATAACCATCGACGATTTGCAGTACCTCGACCCCGAGCATATCAACGGCTTAAACCTCTACGCCTACTGTGGTAACAACCCCGTGATGAACGTAGACCCGAATGGCAACAAGTGGAAATGGTGGAAAAATTTGCTGATAGGGCTGGCGGGAGTAGTTTTGATAGCGAGTCTTGCTGTTGCTACAGTTGTTACAGGTGGTGCAGCGGCAGGATTAGCGGGAGCTATATGTGCAGGAGCCTTAAAAGGCGCGTTAATCGGTGCCGCGATAGGAACCGCCGTGGGCGCTGGAATAGGTTATGCGGTTGGTGGGATTGACGGCCTATTAACTGGTATGGCAATTGGTTTTACAGGCGGCGCACTGATTGGCGCAATTATTGGTGGTACTATAGGAGGATTGAATTATAGTCCATTAAAAGCAGCATCAAATGCAGCTAATCATGCTAAGCTTAGTAAAGGGTTTAATATCAATAGACATTTAAAGGATGCCGGAGGTCGATATGCAAAATTTTTGTCAAATT
Organism: Clostridiales bacterium; assembly: GCA_029069015.1. GTDB lineage: Bacteria > Bacillota > Clostridia > Christensenellales > Pumilibacteraceae > Pumilibacter. The sequence continues at coordinate 449 of JAIEBL010000280.1, read as the reverse complement.
CAAAGGATGAGATAGTCTCAATGACACGACAAGGTTTGAAATCATCAGATGTACTATTTAAAGCAAATAAAAGCGCAAAATCTTGGCAAATTATTGTTGATATGGGCAAAGCTGTTGGAACAAGGGGAGAAACGGCTATTAGAGTTGTTGTAGGATACGGAGGTAAAATATGGACGATGTTTCCAGTGTTTATATAACCTACAATTTCCTTAGAATACCTAAACATAGGAGTTGTAATCTTTTAGCGTACGCAGCTCGCTTTGCTATTATTATAAATGGAAATGTTTTTTTAGAGATTGATGATTGTGCTATATTAGATTTTTCCATACAACTTTATAAGTGGTTTAATGCGGAAGGGATAGATTTTGTTTTTGTTCCAATGGATGATGAGGCAAAGGTTCTTGAGATTAGTAGCTTGAATGATAACGAATATATGCTTTCATCTGAAT
>JAIEBL010000028.1 GCA_029069015.1 Clostridiales bacterium | reverse complement strand
GTTTTGCAATGCGATATTTCCGATATTATGGAAGTTATAATTGAGAAAAATCACTAAGGTTAGACTACAAAAGGAGAATATTATGACATCAGATTTGAGAGAAAAACAAACGACGATAAACGTACAGGAGAAAGCTAATCTTATTTGGGCGATCGCCGATAAACTTGTGGGGGTGTACAAGCCACATGAGTATGGTAAAGTAATTCTTCCTATGTGTGTAATTAAACGGTTTTCGGATGCGCTGCAGGAAACGAAACAGGCGGTTTTAGATAAAAACGACGAACTGAATGCCAAAGGAATACAGGTTAAAGACGGCTTTTTAAAACGCGCTTCTAAAAGGTTATTTTATAACACGAGTAGATTTACGCTTGAGAAATTAAAGTCCGATCCGAACAATATTGCGGATAATTTTCGTTCATACTTACAAGGATTTTCAGACAACGTAATAGATATCATTCAAAAGTTTGATTTCGACGTGCAAGTAAAGAAGATGGAAGAGAACGACATCTTATATTCGGTAATTACCGAGTTTTGTACGGCGAAAGCAAATTTGCACCCTGATATTGTTACGAGTGCAGATATGGGTTACATATTCGAGGAGCTTGTGCGCAAATTTTCCGAAAGCTATGATGAGCAGGCGGGTGCACACTTTACGGCTCGCGATATCATCTATCTGATGACAGATATTTTGGTGGGCGAAGATGTAGACAAATTGCGTAACGAGGGTATTTCCACAACTATATACGACATGGCTATGGGTACGAGCCAGATGCTTGGGTGCATGACAGAACGGCTACTTGCCATTGATCCAGATGCAAGTATTAAATGTTTCGGTCAGGAACTTAATGAAGAAACGTATGCTATTGCCAAAGCGGATATGTTGATTAAAGGCGGAGATGCCGACAACATGAAGCATGGCAACACACTTTCGCATGATGCTTTTGAAGGCTATCAGTTCGACTATATTATTTCTAATCCGCCGTTTGGCATTGAGTGGAAAAAAGAGCAGCCGTATGTGGAAGCAGAATATAAAAAGGGTGATGCGGGCAGATTTGGTGTGGGATTGCCTCCTGTTTCCGACGGGCAGCAGCTGTTTATGCTCAACGGTATAGCAAAACTTAAAGATACAGGCAGAATGGCAATTATTCAGAACGGCTCTCCGTTGTTCAGCGGTGATGCGGGAAGCGGACAAAGCAACATTCGCGGTTATCTTTTAGAAAATGACTGGTTAGAAGCGATCATTCAACTGCCTAACGATATGTTTTATAACACAGGGATAGCAACATATATTTGGGTTGTAAGCAAAAGCAAGTCCGAGAAACACCCTGATACCGTAAAGCTTATCGATGCAAGTAAGTGTTTTGAAAAACGCCGTAAATCGCTTGGGAATAAGCGTAACGAGTTTACAAAGGACTGTATCGACTTAATTGTAAAAGCGTACCTTGCAGCAGAAGATGGAGTATTTGAAAGTGGAGATAAAAAAGTTGAACGGAAAGACTTCGATAGGTTTACATTCAAATACAGTAAGGTTACGGTGGAACGCCCGCTGTGCGATGAGAATGGTGCACCTATTCTGAAAAAGGGAAAACCGCAACCCGACAGTAATTTACGTGATACCGAAATTATACCGTGGGGAACGGATTTTGCGGAGTATATGCAAAAGAATGTTTTGCCGTATGCGCTAGATGCTTGGATAGACGAAAAGAAAACGAAAATTGGTTATGAAATTCCATTTACTCGTCATTTCTATAAATACGTTCCGCCGCGCAAATCGGAAGAAATTTTTGCGCACTTGGTAGAAATGAATAAAGAAGAAGAAAAACTAATGAAGGAGTTGTTTGGAGAA
>JAIEBL010000279.1 GCA_029069015.1 Clostridiales bacterium | reverse complement strand
CATAAATGCGCGCAATGGGAGGTGGAAAGAAGACCATGAAAAAAGAAACGAAAAAAGCGTTAAAAGGATATTTGGCGACGGCAGGCGTTTTATATCTGTTCTCGTTTGTGTTATCCATTTTTTCTGTAATTTTTATTTTGGACAAGATTCCCAAGTGGATACAGTTCATCGTAAGCTTTTTGTTTATGGCACCGCTATTTTATTTGGCCTTTGCGAACGGGCTGGCAAGCGGCGAAAAAATGTATAAAGAGAATGCGCAAGTGGCGCTGGGTGATTTGCACGGTGAAAAATCCGTATCTTTACCGTACTACAAGTGCATTTATCACGTTCTCGGCTTTGTGTTGCCGCTTTGCCTTCTCTTTACGGTGGCGATACTTGCCAAGGTGCAGGTTTTGAAAGTTATAGGTTGCGGGTTCGTGTTTCCCGTTGTTTTGCTCTTTTCATCGATAAACGTTATCAGCGCGGCCAAAGTCGCACTGATCGATCTTGCCGTGGTTTTGCCGTATATCCTGGTGCTGGCAGGCACGTTTATTTTCGGGTATATCTTCAAAGCGTGGCGACTCAAAAAGCAACGTGCGGAACTGCAAAGCGAGTTGCGCTCATTTGACAACTGATGCGGGTAATAGCAGGAACATACCGCGGTAAACGCCTGAATGCACCGCAGGACAGAAACGTTCGCCCCACGACCGACCGTATCAAGGAAACGGTATTCAACGTGCTGTGTAACCGTTACGGGATCGGTGCGCGCGTGCTCGATTTGTTTTGCGGCAGCGGCGCTTTGGGGATCGAAGCACTCAGTCGCGGCGCTGTGGAATGTGTATTCGTGGACCGTGATATCGCAAGCGTGCGGCTCACGCGCAGCAATCTTATCGGTATAAAAGAGCATACGGAAGTTTATACGGCAGACTATAAAGTAGCGCTATCCAAGCTTTCGCAGCCGTTCGATTTGATTCTGATTGACCCGCCGTATGCCGATACGGCGGCGTACGACGCCATTGCAATGATTGACGAAAAAAAGCTTTTGGCGCTAGACGGCGTTATTTTTGCCGAACATTCGCGCGAAAATAACTTTATAAATTTCCCTGCATCCTTTATAATAGACACGAGGGATTGCGGGAACACGCGCATTTCATTTTTGACGTATCCGAGGGAGTGTCATGAAGAATAACGACGGGGTATTGGTTGGGTCGTTTGATCCGTTCACGCGCGGGCACTACGATATAGTGAGCCGCGCCGCTCGCCTGTTTACGAATCTTTATCTCGGTGTGGCGGATGACACGGGTGACAAAAAGTGCGTTTGTGATGCTTCGACTCGCGCGAAAATCGTTTCTGTTGCTTGCCGTGATTTGCCGAACGTGCACGTGCAACCCTTTAACGGGCTTTTAACGGACTTTTGCGGTAAGGTGGGCGCATATACTGTTGTGCGGGGACTTCGCACCTTTGCCGATTTCGAATATGAAAGATCGCTGTCGGCCGTCTACAAATCGCAATGCAAGGAAATAGAATCTGTTTTTTTGCTGTCCGATCCTTCGTGCGCGCATATATCCGGCACGTTCGTGCGCAGTCTTTGCAA
>JAIEBL010000278.1 GCA_029069015.1 Clostridiales bacterium | reverse complement strand
GTTTACGGCGGCGGGCAGGAAGGGGATAAGATCAAGGTCTTTACGCTCTCGCGTTTGCGGCTCGGACTTTTGGTGGATACCGACATCCTGTTCGCGGGAAATTGGAAGAAGCTTGCGCCCCACGTCGACGCGATAGTCGGGCTTGCGCTCTCCTGCGGCGAAAACGAGTTCGCTTACCTCTCGGCGCTTTCCGTGCGCTACGGAAAACCCTTTGCCGTGGCATTCGAAGACGGCACGCTGCTTTGGGGCAAGCCATGAAAAAAGAAAACCCCTAGCTTCGGAAATACATAAAATTGTCTGTCGTTCGGCGTCCCGAAAGGGGCGTTTTTTTCCGTCCAAAAAGCGGAAATAATGCAAATGTGTTACAGTTTGTTGCCAAAAGCAAAAGAGATATGGTATAATAAGCCAGATGGAAGAAGAACGCATTACGGCTCTCAATTCGGTTACGCTGGCGTACGTAGGCGACGCGGTATTCTCGCTGTTCGTGCGTACGGCGGCGGTGGAAAAGGCGGAGCTTCGGGCGGGCGATCTGACCCGTGCGGTCAACGGTTGCGTCAAAGCGGTGGCACAATCGGCAATGCTCGAAAAGATCATGCCCCTTCTTTCCGAGCGCGAGCAAGACGTCGTGCGGCGAGGGCGCAACTGCCATACGCCCGCAAAGGCGAAGAACGCATCTCTCATGGACTACAAGCGCGCAACGGCGCTCGAAGCGTTGTTCGGCTGGCTGTATCTGAGCGGGCAAACGGAGCGCTTGGAAGAATTGGAAAAAGCGTGCATAGACGGCGTGCTATAATGTGGTACATAAGAAGTTCGACACTTAAAAAGAAGGAGCAAAGGACATGCAGGTAGAAGGAAAGGCGCAACTCATTCGGTATACGTCCGACCCCGAACAGACGATCGCGCTTGCGGCGAAACTTTGTTACAGCGGCAGCGAGATCGACGAGTTGATCGAGAAGATCGGCGAAAAGGACAATGCGAAATTCATCCGTATCCTGACCGAAATGAATCATTTTTCGCCTTTTGAGCATGCGAGTTTTACTTTTGCGATAGAGGGCGTTTCGCGTGCGCTGCTTGCGCAGATCACGCGTCACCGCATTGCAAGCTTTTCGGTGCGCAGCCAACGCTACGTAAACGAAGGCGACTTCAATTATATTATCCCGCCGAAAATCGCGGCGCTTGGAAAAGAGGCGAAAGAAAAGTACGAGGCGCAAATGGCGCAAATGCTTACTTGGTATAAAGAATGGCAGGCGCAACTCGGCGAGGGCGAAGGTGCGAACGAAGACGCGCGTTTCGTTCTGCCCAACGCTTGCGAAACCAAAATGATCGTATCGATGAACGCCCGCGAGCTCATGCACTTTTTCTCGCTTCGTTGCTGCAACCGCGCGCAGTGGGAAATCCGCGCGATTGCTTGGCAAATGCTCGAAGACGTTTTGAAAGTCGCGCCCTCGGTTTTTGGTCGCAGCGGACCGGGGTGCTTGCGCGGCCCTTGCCCCGAAGGGAAGAAGTGTTGCAAAAATTCGGACGCGGTGCGCGAAAAACACGATGCACTTTTACGCGCGTGCGGCATAAAAATCGAATAGGCGGAAATTGCAATGAAGATAGAAGGACGGAACGCCGTCGGCGAAGCGATTGCTTCGGGCAAAACCATCGATCGGCTGCTCATACAAAAAGGGCTCAAAGATGCGGGCGCAAACCGTATCA
>JAIEBL010000277.1 GCA_029069015.1 Clostridiales bacterium | reverse complement strand
CATCTGCGACATGTACGCAAAATGGGTGCAGTCGTACCGCGCCCTGCCGCTCCTTATCAACCAATGGGCAAACGTCGTGCGTTGGGAAAAGACGACCCGCCCCTTCCTCCGCACGAGCGAATTTTTATGGCAAGAGGGTCACACCGTTCACGCGACCGCCGAGGAAGCGGAAGAAGAAACGCTCCGCATGCTTAACGTCTACGACGAGTTTGCAAAGAACGTTCTCGCGATCCCCATGCTGACGGGCAGAAAGAGCGAAAAAGAAAAGTTCGCGGGCGCAGCGGCGACCTACTCCATCGAAGCGATGATGCTCGACGGCAAAAGCCTGCAAGCGGGCACGACGCACTTCTTCGGGCAGAATTTCTCCAAAGCGTTCGATATTAAGTTCTTGGATAAAGACGGTGTGCAAAAGCACCCCTACCAAACGAGCTGGGGCGTTTCAACGCGTCTTATCGGCGCGCTCATCATGGCGCACGGCGACGAGCGCGGCTTAAAGCTTCCGCCCTTCGTTGCACCCATTCAGGCGGTCATCATTCCCGTTGCCATGCATAAAGAGGGCGTTCTCGAAAAAGCGAACGAAATCAAAGAACAATTGCAAAATGCGGGCATTCGCGTCAAGCTCGACGATTCCGAAAACACCCCCGGCTGGAAGTTCAACGAATACGAAATGAAGGGCGTGCCCATTCGCGTGGAAATCGGTCCGCGCGACATCGAGAACGGCGTGGCAGTCGTTGCGCGGCGCGATATTGCGGGCGACAAGCGCACCGTTCCCCTCTCCTCTCTTGCAAGCGAATTAAAGACGCTTTTGCAAGACGTTCACGACAATATGTATAAAACGGCGCTTGCCTTCCGCGACAGCCATATCAAGACGGTGAAAAACCTCGACGAATTGAAAAACGCGGTCGACGGCGGCAACTTCGCGCTCTCCATGTGGTGCGGCGACCGCGCTTGCGAAGACAAGATCAAAGAAACCATGCAGGTCACTTCGCGCAACATGCCCTTCGATCAAACGCCCGTGGGCGACAAATGCGTCTGCTGCGGCAAAAAAGCCACCAAAAAAATCTATTGGGGCAGAGCGTACTAAAATTTAACCGCTTTTTCGAGTGCCAAAAAAGCTAAGCAAAAAGGCATAAAAGGGGGAACACTTTCGATTGTGTTCCCCCTTTTAAATCCCCCTCGCAACGACAAGGCGGCTGCCTTGACTGCTTATTATAAGCGAAACGCGTGTCCTACCCGCTTGTCATTTCGACCGAAGCGGCGTTAGTCGCGAAGCGGAGAAATCTCTTAAAACGCCCTCTCGGCTGCGCTCGAGGTGACAAAGCAGGAGCGGAATGAAAAAGCGACGGTAAAAACATTTCCGCCGCTAATTCTTAATTCTGCATTCTTAATTATTTACGGGTTGGTGGCTTGCGCTTTGGGAATATCTCCATCACTACAATGCACCGTATAATCTCCTGTAAGCGCATCCCAGGCTGCATCCTCGCCCGTATCAAAAATCCCTACGGCCCTTTGTATTGCATGCCATTGCTCGATTGTGCCCTCGTAAAATATATCCTGTAAGTCGTAATTTCTTCGAAAGAGTCCCGGGCCAAACCAGTCAATACTTATCGGAATTGTAACACTCGTAAGTTTGCTACAGTCTCCAAAAGCTTCCGGCCCTATTTCCGTAACGCTATCCGGTATTACCAGCTCTACAAGACTTGAACACCCGGCAAAAGCTGCGATTCCTATCGTCGTAATGCCACGTGGTATTACGACGTTCGTAAGCCCACCGCAACCGAGAAAAGTAAAATTTTCTACCGACGTAAGGCTTGCAAGAGAAACATTTTTGATTTTGCAATTTGAGAACGCACTTTTACCGATAAAAGTTACGCTATCGGGAATATTGATGCTTAAAAGGCTAAAGCAGCACTCGAATGCTCTATCGTCGATAAAAGTGATGCTCTCGGGAAGAACGACGTGTTTAATATTCAAGTCGTTGTAAAACGCTTTAAAGAAAATTTGCGCAACGGGAATGCCTTCGTGCGTTGTAGGAATTTTAATATACGGCACACGTTCCGTGACGCCCATCACCATATAGACGATTTCTCCGTTTTCGTCTTTCGTTTTCCTGTATTGCAGCGAATCGGTTTCCGGCGCTTCATCCCGCAAAAAATCGTCGCATTCGGTGCACACGGAGTTCTCATAATTATGGCCGCCGCATTCGGG
>JAIEBL010000276.1 GCA_029069015.1 Clostridiales bacterium | reverse complement strand
CTTCGAAGAACTGATTGACGTGTTTGCCACTTTACGCGATAAAACGGTGATCATCGTGACGCACCAAAAGAAGATTTTGGACGTGGCGGATAACATCATTCTTTTGAATAAAGAGACGCAGCCCATTATGGACACGCGGGAGAAAATGGCAGAGCACTTGCGCGACAACGAGCAGGTGTGCGGCAGATTAAAACGCGCGGACGCATAGGAAAAAAGAGGCGAAGAGGAAGAAAGAATGGACGAACTTGACAAAAAGCTTTTGGAGCAGATTGCAGATCTGCACGGCATTCCAGAAGGCAGTTTCAATATTCGTAAGAACGGTGAAAGCATGGCACGCAATTCGACGTCGGATATTGAGATCGTGCCTAAAACGGACAAGAGCGGTATCGACATCATCGTACACGAAAACGTAAAGAACAAGAGCGTGCACATTCCCGTGCTGATCACGGTGGGCGATTTTAAGGACGTTGTATACAACGATTTTTACGTCGGCAAAAACGCGGACGTCACGATCGTGGCGGGCTGCGGTATTCATAACGGCGGCGCGTGCGACAGCGTGCACGACGGTATCCATACGTTTCATTTAGAAGAAGGCGCGCGTGTTCGGTATATCGAGCGGCACGTCGGCACGGGCGACGGTGCGGGCGGCAAGGTATTTAACCCGATTACCAAAGTGTTTCTTAAAAGAGACGCACAATTGGTCATGGAAACGACGCAGCTCGGTGGCGTGACCGATACGGTACGCAAAACCTACGCTTCCGTAGGGCAAGGTGCAAAGTTCTTGGTGAAGGAGAAATTGCTGACAGATCAAAGCGAGCGTGCAATTTCCGAATTTCGCGTAAAGCTTTTGGGGTGTGACAGTCACACCGACCTTGTCAGTCGAAGCGTTGCGCGCGGAGGTTCCTTTCAACGTTTCAAATCGCTGCTGATCGGCAAAAACCGTTGTTTCGGACACGTGGAGTGCGATGGCATTTTAACAGATAACGCGCGAATTGTTTCCACGCCTGCCATCGATGCGGCGCACAACGAAGCAAGCCTCGTGCATGAAGCCGCCATCGGAAAAATCGCGGGCGAGCAACTGCTGAAACTCATGACGCTGGGCCTAAGCGAGAAAGAAGCGGAAGATACGATCATCGAAGGCTTCTTGGGATAGAGTAGCGGACGCACGTTTGAGAAAAGAAATTCACAAGTCACATGTAAAATAGCGGCAAAATATTTGACAAGCTTTCGAATTAAGTGTATACTATTACGGTATGATGAAAATTTACGAGGAGGTGCTAAACAATGGCAGTACCCAAGCATAAAGCGTCGAAAATGCAAACGAATTCCCGTTTTGCGAATTGGAAGGTAAAAACCGCTTCTGTCAGCGAGTGCCCGCAATGCCACGAAATGAAGCTCAATCATCGCGTGTGCAAACATTGCGGTTATTATGACGGCGTAAAGAAAATCGACGTAAAACAGGATAAAGAGTAGACCTTACAACGGCTCCGCGCAATCGTCGCGGAGTTGTTTTTTTAACGACTGTTCGGAGGAGTGCATTTTGAAGATAGTGATCGATGCGTTCGGCGGCGACAATTCGCCGAATGCGCAAATTACGGGTGGGCTGAACTTTTTGGCGCAAAACAATGACTTTTCTTTGATTTTTACGGGTGATGAAGCCCTTATAAAGAAAGAATTGGACAAGTACAAGTACGACGCAAGCCGCGTGGAAATCGTGCATGCGCCCGAGGTGATCAGCAACGAAGAATCGCCTACGGCGGCCATCAAGACCAAAAAAGAGTCGTCGATGGTAAAAGCGTTCGATATCGTAAAAAACGATCCCGATGCCGTTGCAATGCTTAGCTCGGGCAGCACGGGCGCGATCTTAACGGGCGCGGTGCTCAAAATCGGGCGTATCGAGGGCGTGCTTCGTCCCACGCTTGCGCCCATTTTGCCCACGAAGCTCAAAAAGGGCGTTTGCCTTGTGGACGGCGGCGCGAACGTGGATTGCCGCCCCGAATATTTGGTACAGTTCGCGTTGATGGGCGTGTGTTATATGCGTGCCATGTCCGAAATCGAGAACCCGCGCGTAGGGCTTGTGTCGGTCGGCACGGAAGACAAAAAGGGAAACGAGCTATCCAAAGCGGCGTTTGCCGCTTTGAAGGAACTTCCCATCAATTTTGCGGGCAACATGGAAGCGCGCGACGCGCTCACGGGCGAGTACGATTTGTTGGTTGCCGACGGCTTTGCGGGAAACGTATTGTTAAAGACGGTAGAAGGCACGGCTATGATGGTCATGAGCCGCTTGAAGGCTGCGATCATGGGGTCGACTTCGGCAAAGTTCGGTTCGTTGTTTATGAAAAAAGCGTTCAAGCAATTGAAGCGCGATATGGATTACAACGCCTACGGTGGCGCCCCTTTTCTCGGTATCGAAAAAATCGTGGTAAAAGCGCACGGGGCTTCCAATACCGCGGCAATCGAAGCGGCGCTCGTGCAAATCAAGAAGATGGCAAAAGGCGACGTCGTGGGCAATATCAAAGCGGAAATGCAAAAGCTGCAAGAACTGCAAGCGGCGAATGCCGCTACGGCGGACAATGCGTAACGACGAAATCGAAAGGATAGAAGCGATAATCGGCTACACGTTCCGCGATAAGTCGCGGCTTATGACGGCGCTAACTCACGCTTCGTACGTGAACGAACACGGCGGGGAAAGCAACGAGCGGTTGGAGTTTTTGGGCGACAGCGTACTCGGGCTTATCGTGGCGCAAAAGCTGTATGCCGAGCGAAGCGGCAACGAGGGTGCGCTTACGAAAGAAAAAGCTAGTATCGTATCGCAAGTGCCGCTCGCGCATGCGGTCGACGATATGGGGCTTACGGCGTTTTACCGCATGGGAAAAGGCGCAACGCAAGCAAAGGGGAACGGCAAAGAGAAATTCCGTTCGAATCTGTTCGAGGCGGTGCTCGGCGCAATCTATTTAGACGGCGGTATGGAAAGTGCGGTTTCGTTCACGCAAAGCAAGTTGATCGATCCGCATTACCGCGGCGAGGAGAGCGCGAAAACGCTTTTGCAAGAACGGGTGGCTAAAACGGGAAGTCTACCGCAATACGCCGTAGAACAAATCGGGAACGGTTTCAAATGTTGCCTTACGTTGGGCGAAAAGAATTTTTACGGGATGGGTGATACCAAATCCGCTGCCGAGCACGATGCGGCAAAAAAAGCGCTTGCGGCGTTTTAAAGAAGGATATGGAAAAGTGCAGAAAAAAGCGATCATTCGTTTGCTTTTTTTGCAAAGCTTTGTTACAATAAATCGTGACTAATTTCTATAAGGATCGTTTGCTTTGAAGTTTAAAAAGTTGGAAGTAGCGGGCTTTAAATCCTTTGCGGACAAGCTCGAAATTAAATTCGGTGGGGGCGTAACGGCAATCGTCGGACCGAACGGGTGCGGCAAGAGTAACGTTGCCGACGCCATTCGTTGGGTGCTCGGCGAGCAGTCTGCGAAACTGCTACGCGGTAACTCCATGCAGGACGTTATTTTCAACGGCACCGAAAACCGCAAGTCGCTTTCGTATTGCGAAGTCGACTTGTATTTTGATAACACCGAAAAACTTTTCCCCACGCTTGATTACAACGAGGTCGTTATCTCGCGTAAGCTCTACCGTAGCGGCGAGAGCGAATATTTGCTGAATAAAAATAACGTACGTCTGAAAGACATTACCGATCTGTTGCGTGACGGCGGTATGGGCAGAGAAGGCTACTCGATCATCGGACAGGGGCGTATCGACGAACTGCTGTCGGCAAAGCCCGAAGACCGTCGGGCGATTTTCGAAGAAGCGGCGGGCATATCCAAATTTAAAGCGCGCAAGTTGGAAGCCGAACGTAAGCTTAACCGTACGCGCGAAAACCTCGTACGCATTACCGATATTTTGGAAGAAAAGGCGCGTCAGCTCGACCCGCTCACGAAGCAGGCGGAAGCGGCGCGTAAATTCCTCGATTTGCGTGATAAACTCAAAGCACACGAAATCAATATTTACATACACCAATACGATACCGCAAGCCAAGCAAAGGGCGTCATTGCCGACCGTTTGAAGGGTATCAACGAAGAAATCGACTTACGTCAAAAAGATTGCGAAGCGGCAACTGCTGCCTACAACGAGGCAATGGCAAATCTCGGCGACACCGATAAAACGATTGCTTCTTTGCGTGAAACCCTTTTGGATTTGACTGTCGGCATGGAAAAAACGGCGGGCGACGTGCGGGTGAAGCAAGAACGCCTGCACTATTTAAAGACGCAAAGCGAGCGGCTGAAAGCCGAAAACACGCAGACGACGGCGGACGTCGAGCAGCTTGAAGCGTATATTGCCGAAGGGGAAAAGCAAATCGTCACTTTGGGCGAGGAATTCGCAAAGGCCTCGGCGGAAGCGGAAAAGCATAACGATAACTATTTGCAAACGGTAGATACGCTCGTTAAAGGCGACAATGAACGCGAATCGAGCCACCGTGCGGTGGTAGAGGCGATGACGAAGATCGCCGATATTCAAGCGAATATGTCGCACTTGCTTGCTGAGCGTTCGGCACTTACCGCGAGCGAAGAAGATTTGACCAAGCGTATCTCTGATTTGGCGGATCGTTTGCAAGCCGCGCAAACGGCGGCTAGGACAGCAAAGACCGAAAACGAAGCGTTCACCGAACAAAAGCGAGCACTGAGTGAAGAAGCACAAACGCTGCAAACGCGCAATAATGAATACATTGCGATCATTAATGAAGCCGCGAAAGAAATCGATACGGTCAGCGCGCAATACTATATGCAAAAGTCGAAGCACAAAATGCTTACGGAAATGCAGCAATCGTACGAGGGCTTTGCGTACAGCGTCAAGAAGCTGTTGACGGATGCAAAGTCTAATCCCGAGCTCGCTAAGCGTATCGAGGGTGTAACTGCGTCGCTTCTCCGCGTAAACGAAGGCTTCGAGAGTGCAATCGAAATGGCGCTCGGCGCGGCGGTACAGCATATTGTGACGGGTACGGAAGAAGACGCTAAATACCTGATCGAATACTTAAAGAGCGGTCGTTTGGGCAGAGCTACGTTTTTGCCCGTTACGTCGGTAAAACCGCGCTTTCTCGAACCTGAATATAAGGGGCTTTTGACGGGGAAAGGAATCTACGGTATAGCGGTCGATCTCGTTTCGTTCGATCCGAAATATACAAACGTTTTTAACGGGCTTCTCGGTAATACAGTCGTTGTGCAGGACATGGACGTAGCAATCGCGCTTGCGCGGGCGGCACGTTACGGCTTTAAAATCGTTACGCTTGACGGCGACGTCATCAATCCGCACGGCTCGATCACGGGCGGCAGTAAAAAGTCGGAACTTACGAACGTATTCGGCTACGAAAAGGAAATCGCCGCACTCGCCGAAACGCTTGCGACTATGGATAAAACGCTTACCGAGTGCAACGCAAAGCGTGACGAAGCGGCAAAATCGCAAGCTTCGCTCAGCGAACGTATGCGTGCGGTACGCGAACAGATCCATGCGCTTGATATGGAAATCGCGGCGCACAGTGAAGCCTATAATGCGGCAATGGTCAATGCGGACGAACTGCAAACGCAGGCGAATGCGTTGGGGGCGGAGCGTGAGAAAGCTTCGTGTCGTATTGCGGATATTACCCGCGAAATCGACAGCGTAGAGGAATTGGAACAAGTCGTACGCGACCAAAAAGCGAACGAGGAAGCCATCGGCGGGGATCTGAACCGCCAGTTCGACGAACTGCGCAAACAGCGCGACGAGTTGCACGAACTTGCGACGAAAGCACGCGCGGAAGCTTCTGCTCTGCAAGCACAAAAGGCTTCGGCGGAAAACGAAGTGGAGCGGCTCAAAAGCAATCTTGCGTCCGCCGTTTCCAAAATCGAATTCAACACTTATCAGATCAACGAAAACGATACGCTTATCGCGCAAATCGACGCGGATATTCGCGCGCTGACCGAAGGTGCGGGAGCGAACGACAGCGACCGCGTAAAAGAAATACGTTTCAAGTTGACGAATTTGGACGACTTCAAAAAGGAAGTGCAGGATACGCTTACGGAATTGGACGGAAAGCGTATGGCGCTGATGAATCTACTGCAAGATTTGCACGAAAAGAAAAACCGTGAAGAAGTGCAGCTCGTTAAGGTGGATACCGATATCGAACAAATGCGCGATCGCGTGTTTGAAGAATATCAGCTCGAATACGACGCATGTCTTCCGTTTAAGCAGGAAGATTATAACGTGGATCGCGGTATGAGCGAGGCGGCACACATCCGTCGGCAGATTAAAGCGCTCGGTGACGTAAATGTGGGCGCTATCGAGCAAAGCCGCGAAGTGTACGAAAGCTATCATGCGTTGGACGTGCAGAAGGAAGATTTGCAAAAGGCCGAAGCCGATCTTGTCAAAATCATTACGGATCTGAGCAAGGAAATGCTCGAAAAGTTTACCGATCAGTTTGCGCAGATTCGTACGAACTTCGTTAAAATCTTCAAAGAGCTCTTCGACGGCGGTACTGCCGATTTGCTCCTTTTGGAAAACGAAAATCCGCTTGAAGCGGGCATTGAAATCGTGGCACAGCCGCCGCAAAAGAAGTTGCAAAGCATTTCGCTGCTTTCCGGTGGCGAACGCGCGCTGACCGCCATTGCCATATTGTTTGCGATTTTGCGCTTAAAGCCGATGCCGTTTTGCGTACTCGACGAAATCGAAGCGGCACTCGACGATGCGAACGCGGGGCGTTTCGCCCAGTATCTGCGCAGATTTTCGGAAGGCACGCAGTTTATCGTTATCACGCACCGTAAACCCACCATGGAACTTGCCGACAATTTGTACGGCGTGACGATGGAAGAAAAGGGCGTAAGTAAGATCGTTTCGGTCAAGCTTTCCGAAGCGGTTGCGCTCGAAAACGAAAAGTAAGGAGCAAAAATGGGATTCTTTGCCAAATTAAAAGAAAAGCTCAAAAAGACCAAGGAAGCAATCGCCTATAAGCTCAACAAGCTGTTTACGGGCGGCGTGCTGACCGACGATTTTTACGACGAGTTGGAAATGGCGCTTATTTCTTCGGATATCGGCGCGGAAACGGTCGATAAATTGATGGAAGATTTACGCGACGTTATCGACGAAAAGCATATCCGCGATACGGCGTCTGTCAAAAATGAGTTGAAAGAACTCATGGTAGGCATTCTGGAAAGCAATGAGCTTACCGAGTACGAATACCCGCTCGTGCTGCTTGTTGCGGGCGTGAACGGCGTAGGGAATACTA
>JAIEBL010000275.1 GCA_029069015.1 Clostridiales bacterium | reverse complement strand
CAGACTCGGGAAACCGACTTCCTGAGTTGTCTCGTGGGCTCGGAGATGGGTATAAGCGACAGCGACTATGACGTAGTATTCGAAAACGGCGTGTTGTATATTCCCGCCGCACTTTTGGACGACGCCTACGAAAACGAAACGAATTACTTGATCACGATCAGCCTTCCTTACGGAAACGACGGATCTTTCCTGCTCTGGGTCGCGATCAACCCCCAAGGCAACGAACTGGATTGGCTTACTTCGCAAGCAGCGTAATGCGGTAAGAAAACAATAACAAGATTGAAAGGACGGAGCGAAACGCTTCGTTCTTTTTCAATTCTGCATTCTGCATTCTTAATTCTTAATTGGCATAGCCGCCTTGCGTTTCGCTTGACAAAGGGCGGGCAAAGCCTGTATACTAAGTCGTATGGTGAAATTGGTAGCCACCGATTTAGACGGTACGCTTTTGGGTGACGATAAAGTAATCCCTAAGGAAATATTCTCCCTCACGGCGCGCTTGCGCGAACGCGGCATACGGTTCGTGGCGGCGTCTGGGCGTTCGCCGTATACGTTAAAAGCGAACTTTGCACCAATCGCGGGCGAAATCGATTACATTTGCGATAACGGTGCGGTGGCGATTGCGGACGGTAAGATCGTACGCAACATGCCCGTGCCGAAGCCTATCGTGCGGCGCGTCGCAGAATGGGCTGAGAGCGAAGACGTACATATTCTGCTTTGCGGCACGAAGACGACCTACATGCTTCCCGTAGAGGGAACGAAGTTCGAGCGCCACGTATGCCCCTACTACTTTAACTGCGTGTCCGAAAAAGATCTGACGGACATCGGCGACGACGTCAACAAGATCGCCATCTGCGATCTTCGGGGGCCCAAAACGGGCAGCGCCGAACGGTTACAGAAAATGCTGGGCGACGATGCGGACGTGGTCGTTTCGGGCGACGTATGGATGGACGTCATGGCAAAGGGCGTATCGAAGGGGGAAGCGCTTGCCGCCATTCAAGAGTATCGCGGCGTAACAAAGGCGGAAACGGTGGCGTTCGGCGATTACTACAACGACGTTTCGATGCTTGCGTGCGCAGAGTACGCGTACGTCATGAAAAACGCAAACGAAGATATGTTTCGGTTCGGAAACCGTATTGCCGACGGAAACAACGAGGGCGGCGTACTGAAAGTATTGCGTACGCTCGCCGACGGGACGTTCCGTTAAGGGCGGAACACAAACGAAAAAAACAAACAGAGAGAACGGCGCAAGGGAGAGAAGCAAGGGCACTTCATGAAGCTAAAACCGATCGTAAAAGATTATATATGGGGCGGAGATCGTCTGCCGCGCGAATTCGGTATCGGAAAGGGCAGAGTCGCCGAAGCTTGGATGTGTTCGTTCATTAAGGGCGACGAAAGCTCGGTGGGCGGCTTGCCCGTTTCGAAAGCGTTCCCGCGCGAGAATTGGGGGAGCGCATGCCGCGCGTTTAAAGAATTCCCCGTACTTATCAAGCTGATCGACGCGCACGATAATCTTTCGGTGCAGGTGCACCCGACCAATGAATACGCCGCTTGCCACGGACTTTCGTGCGGCAAAACGGAAATGTGGTACGTGGTTGACGCAGCAAAGGACGCATACATATATTTGGGCTTTAAAAGGGCGGTCACGGAAAAAGAGTGCCGTGAAGCGATCGCTACGGGAAAGCTTACCGAGTTACTTCGCAAAGTGCCCGTTAAAAAAGGCGAGAGCTACTTCGTACCTGCCGGCACTGTGCACGCCATCGGCAAAGGCTGTCTGATGGCAGAAGTGCAGCAAAGCGACGACTGCACGTTCCGCGTGTTCGATTATAACCGCCAAGGCGACGACGGAAAGCCGCGCGAGCTTCATATCGAGCAAGCACTTGCGGTGCTGAACTTTTCGGAGTACGCATCGCCCGTCTTTACGGGGTGTCTGGCGGCGTGTCCCGCGTTTACGGTGCAGGCCGTAGAAGAAGACGAGGACGAAAATCCGTTTTCCTATACTTCGTTGCTGATCGTAGACGGCGAGGGGACGCTAAACGGCGAAAGGGTGAAAAAGGGCGAAAGCTTCCTGCTCGCGGCGGGCGAACCGTATGAACTCAAAGGGAACTTACGGGCAATCAAAACGACCACGATGGGAAGATAAAGCGGCAAACGAAACGCCGCACGACAAAAAGGTAAACATGGACGGCGCAATTCAAAAATGCGCAAAATGGGAGACCCATAAAGGAGCGTAGCAATGGAAAACGAAGTAAATGAACTTGTAAATGCAGAGGGGCAGACTGAAGCGGAATATCTGGCGGCATACGACCGTAATGCGTACGAGCACCCGTCGTATACGGTAGACAATCTTTTATTGAGCGACATGGGCGGACGGCTCGCCGTGCTCATGATCAAACGCGGCAATCATCCGCATATCGGAAAGTGGGCGCTTCCCGGCGGTTTCGTCAATGCGGGCGAGAGCGCAGAGCAAGCGGCAAAACGAGAGCTCAAAGAAGAAACGGGTATCGAAGCGGACGAAGAGCAGCTCATCACCGTTTCTACACCGAACCGCGACCCGCGCGGCTGGACGGTGTCCACCGTGTTCTTCGGCGTGCTCCCTCAGCCCGTGCTTGCCGAGGCGGCGGACGACGCGCGCGAAGCCCGTTGGTTTAACGTGGACTACTACGCTTCGGGCGATACCTACAAACTCGTCTTGCAGTCCGAAACCGAAACGGTCACAAGCGAGCTGTTGGTGCACCGCAACAAAGAAGGCAAGATTGACCTCAACGATGGCAAGATCCTCGTGCAGGGCGGCATCGCCTTCGACCACGCCAAACTCATTCTCTACGCCGTGGAAAGTCTGTAAAAACAGCGCCAAACAAAATACGTAAAAGAAAAATCGGACGCTTTATCGCGCCCGATTTTTTGTATAATCATATAAACCTAATTCCGTAACGTGGGGATCTGGAGCACGATGTCTGCTACCGACTGCTTGATCGCATGAGGAAGTTTACGATAGTTTGTTATCAGAGCGATTTCGTCCGGCGTTAATTGCATGGGCGATTCGTCATCGGCAAAAAACTGCGAAAGGCTCACGCCCAGCGTTTGGCAAATCAGGTCCAAATGCATGAGAGAGGGAAGCGTTCCGCGGGAAAACGTATTGGCAAGCGTGGACTGGTTGATGCCCGAAAGCTCCGCGAGCCGATATACGCTCATGTTTCTTTCCAATCGAAGTTGGTTCAGTCTTTCAATAACGTCTATAACATCCATAGCGGCAGTATTCCCTCCTTACGGGTCGCTTATCCGTACATATATTTTACTACAAATTTTAACTACAATTTTCTAATTTTGAGTTGACATTATAGTTAAATTTAACTATAATGTAATCAGGCTAATTTTCAGAGGAGAAGCTGTATGAAAAGAAAAGTTTGGTACGTAGGTTTGCTTTGTATCGTGTTGACGCTTGCGTGTGCGGCTTTCGTTGCTTGCGGCGACAAAGACGACGACAAAGGCAGCGGGGGCGATAAATGTGCGGCGGGGCATAGTTATGGTGAATGGCAGGTCGTTACGCCCGCAACGTGCACCGAGGACGGCGTAAAGAAGCATACGTGCTCCGTTTGCTCGCATGAGGAAACAGACGTTATTGCGGCGGCGGGGCACGCATATAACGTCGGCGAAATATGCACCGTGTGTGGGAGCAGTAAGTATACGCAAGGGCTTTTATACGAATTGAATGCGGATAACGTATCGTACGGCGTTGCGGGAATCGATATAGAGACGGACACGGAACTCAATATCGCGCCGACGTACCGCGGGCTACCCGTCACTGCAATCTGGGACGAGGCGTTTGAGAATTGCGACACGATAACGAGCGTAACGATAGGAAGCAGTGTTGCGAGTATCGGGGACAGAGCTTTTTCCGGTTGCCGTAGTTTAACGAGCATACGTATTCCGCAAGCGGTAACGAGTATCGGAAGCGGGGCATTTTCTTATTGCGACAGTCTGATCGAAATAACGGTGGATAGCGGCAATACGACATATCACGGCGCGGGCAATTGTTTGATAGAAACGGCAACGGGGACGTTGATTGCGGGTTGCAAAAACAGCGTGATTCCCGCAGACGGCAGCGTCACGAGCATCGAGGGCAGTGCATTCGAAGGGTGCGTCGGTTTAACGGGGATTACGGTACCGCAAAGTATAACGAGCATCGGGAACGACGCCTTCGCAGGTTGCGGAAATCTTACGAGCATAGAGATCCCGAGCGGGGTAACGACGATCGGGTCCTCGGTATTTTCCGGTGATTATGCTTTAACGATCCGTTGTCGGGAAGAAAGCAAGCCGAGCGGTTGGAGCAGCAATTGGAATGCTTCCTGCTCCGTCGTGTGGAATTGTGCGCAAAACGAAACGGATGAAAGCGGCTGTTTGTATACGGAAGCAGACGGGATCCGTTACAGTCTGAAAGAGGGAAAAGCCTCCGTTACGGGGCAACCGAGATCCGTAAGCGGGCGCATAACCGTACCGTCGGAAGTGACGTATGACGGCGATACGTATCCCGTTACCCGTATCGGGAGCAACGCATTCTATTCTTGCGGCGGGCTGTGCGAAATCGAGATACCCCAAGGCGTAACGAGTATCGAGAGCAGTGCATTCGCGCATTGCGAGAACCTCACGAGTGTCACGATACCGCAGGGCGTAAAGAGCATCGGGAGCAACGCCTTCTTCGGTTGTGGCAGTTTAACGAGCATAACGATACCGCAAGGCGTGACGAGCATCGGAAGCGGCGCGTTTGCGAATTGCTATGCGTTGACGATCCGTTGCGTAACCACAAATCCGTCGGGCTGGAACAGCAGTTGGAACCGTTCCAACCTGCCGGTGGTATGGAATTGCAACGATTACGAAAAAGCGAATAACGGATTCGTATACGCTGTGATAGACGGGGTACGGTACAGACTGTCCTCCCAAAACGAATCGAACAAGGCATTCGTAGACAGGCAACCGAGCAACCTGAGCGGGAATATAACCATTCCGTCGAGCGTTACGTACAAGGGCACGGCGTATAACGTAACGAGTATCGGCTTGAATGCGTTCGAGAAGTGTGTTGCCCTTACGGGCATAACGATAGGTAACGGTGTGACGAGTATTTTGAACTATGCATTCCGGAATTGCAGTGCTTTGACGAATATAACGATACCCGCTTCCGTTACGAGCATCGGAGAAAACGTGTTGCGCGGTTGCAGCAGCCTCAGCGAAATAACGGTTGACGGCAATAACCAAAATTACACAAGTCAGGACGGCATACTGTACAATAAAGAAAAAACGGAATTCGTACATATACCGGAAGCTGTAAGCGGTGCGATAACGGTACCGAGCGGCATAACGGAAATCGGAGAGGCGGCATTCGCCTATTGTGGCAAGCTTACGGGCATAACGCTCCCGCAAGGCGTAACGAGTATCGGAGATAGCGCATTCTACGCTTGCATCCGACTGACGGAAATAACGATACCCCAAGGCGTAACGAGCATCGGCGCGGAAGCGTTTTACGGTTGCTTTAAGCTGACGGACATAAGTTTACCGCAAGGCTTAACGAGCATAGGGAGCGGAACGTTCTACGGTTGCATTAATTTAAAGAGCATCAATTTACCGCAGTACGTAACGAGTATCGGGAACGAAGCATTCGGAAATTGCGTCAGTCTGACGAGCGTGAGCGTACCGGGCAACGTGACGGACATCTGGTTTCGGGCTTTCTCCGAATGCGTCAGTCTGACAAGCATAACCTTTAACGGCACGAAAGCGCAGTGGACGGCAATAAATAAGGACGGTTATTGGGACGAAAGAACGGGCAATTATACCGTCACGTGCACCGACGGAACGCTGCGTAAAAGCGAAAGCTGAAAAAAACAGAATTCGGAATAAGGACAAAGCAAAAAGGTAGCGGTTTTTACCGGCTACCTTTTCTGTTATAATGCAATGTTGCGCAATTACTCGTTGGGGCAGGTTCTGCCTATGCTCGTATTGTCCGACGTGCGGGAGCGGAGCGCCTTTACGGGGTGCGTGCCCTCCTGGAAGCGGTAATCTTCGCCGCATTCGGTGATATAGTCTTCGATCACGTTATGGCTGGCGACCGACGCGGGCGTCTTGTTGACGGTGCGGTTGTATTTGAAGAATTCGTAGTCGCTGGGAAGGTTGCAAACTTCGGTGTATTCTTCGAGCACCGACGTATTGTTGACGGTGTTTTGGAGCACGTTTCGCACGTACTTTTTGTTCGCGTCCGACGTGCCGTTGAAGGAAAGAAGCTCGGGGAACTCGCCCACGGGAATGACCTGCTGCCATTCCTTGCGCTCGTACTTTCTGAGGTTTTCCACCGCCGCGTGCAAGTGTGCCACTTCCATGTTGAAGTGCGCTTCCCAGATATCGCGCACGTGCGGGTCGGTTTCGTCTTGCATCATGGAGTAGTAGAGGTAGCACTCGCAGTATTCGTGGCAGAGCGCCATTTCCAGCCACGACGCATTGGGGTCGATGAGGCTTTCGTATTGCGTCACGTGCTGTTCTTCGATCATGGCGATCTCTTCGTACAGTCTGCGCCCGAGATCAGTCTTGTGCGTTTGCCCGATATTCATATAGTAGTTCATCGTCTGCTGTTCGGCGGCGGTGATGATCATGGTGTGCAGGTTCGTGAGCGGGTCACTCGAGCCGCGCGGGGCAAAGCGGCGCACGTCGTCGAACGGATAACGGTGCTCGGCGATCGTGGGACGCCCGGGCATGATTTCCGTGTAGCTGCCCACGAGCTCCTCGCCGCGAATGCCCTCTTCCATTTCGAGCAGATCGGAATAGCGGTAGAGGTGGTCGAAGTCTTCGAGAAGTGCAAAGTCAAGCGCGGCCTTCACGTACGGGTCGGGCTCGGTTTGCGCAAGGATCGCGGTAAGGTCGACGGCGAGCTGTTCGTACGAAATGGTGGTCTCTAACGTGCTCTCGTCGAGCGGCTTTAGCATGGAAATCTTCTTTTGCTGTTGTTGTTCGATCTTACGCGTAAGCGCGATCGCGCGGCGGATGTCGTTGTTGTTGCAGTGGCGCGCGAAGTTGCGCAAGAACCATTGCGATTCAAACTCCGTGCCGTTCATGAGAATAATGCGCACTTTGGTGTAGGGGTCTACGGTGCGCTTGTCGTAGGTTCTGGGGTAGAGCTTGTCCCAGTCTTCAAAACATTTGTTCTGCGACATGGGTTTGAGCGTAAAGGGATTCATAGCCATAAAATCGGGGTTCTCCTTTTTTGTTTGATACGGTTATTTTGGCAATTCGTATGCGCAATTATACTGCTTTTTTGTTTCCATTTCTTCTCGTCATTGCGAGCGTAAGCGAAGCAATCCAGAGAAAGAGCGGGTTGACGTCTGGATTGCTTCGTCGCTGCGCTCCTCCGAGGTGACGGGGCGCTTCATGTCACCTCATGAAAAGCCCCGCGAAGACGGAAGTTACGCTA
>JAIEBL010000274.1 GCA_029069015.1 Clostridiales bacterium | reverse complement strand
CTCTTCGTAGTGATCCTTGCTGTATTGGCTCAGCCATTCCACGAGCGTAAGGTCGCACCCGTCGAAAAAGTCGTCGAAGTTTTGCGGTAAGTATGCCGCCGTGATCGTCTGCCCCCATTTGAAATAGCCCGCGTCGGGTTGCTCTTTGCCCGTAAGGACGTCGAAAAGCATGCTCATGCAGAGCGAGTTGGAGCACAGAAAGCCGATTTTGTCGTTGCGTTTGAGCTTGAAGGAAACGTTCTCGAAAAAGCCTTTTTTCGTCAGCCCCTCGACTTCCAATATCTCGTTGCCGATTTCGCGTTCGTATTTAAAGTCGATAAACGGATAGCGGCGCGACGAAGGCTTGATATCTTCGAGCTTGATCTTTTCGAGCTCACGTTTGCGGCTCGTGGCTTGCTTGCTCTTGCTTGCGTTGGCGCTAAACCTTGCAATAAACTCTTGCAGTTCTTTCGCGCGCGCTTCCATCTTTTTATTCTGCTCTTTTGCCTGCCGCGCGAGCATCTGGCTCGTTTCGTACCAGAAATCGTAGTTGCCTACGAAAATATTGATTTGCTTGAAGTCCACATCGCAGATATGCGTGCAGACGCGGTTGAGAAAGTGACGGTTGTGCGATACGATAATGACGATGGCGTCATCCATTTCCATGAGGTAATCTTCGAGCCACTTGACCGATTTTGCGTCGAGGTTGTTGGTCGGCTCGTCGAGCACCAGAATATCGGGGTTTCCGAACAGCGCTTGCGCGAGCAGTACCTTGACTTTGAGCTTTGCATCTACGTCGCCCATGAGCGTATCGAAAAGCGACGCGTCAATTTTCAAACCCATCAGGAGCGTCTCCGCCGCCGACTCCGCTTCGTAGCCGTTCAGCTCGGCAAACTCGCCCTCTAAGACCGCCGCAAGCTCACCGTCAGCGTCGGTAAAATCGGGCTTGGCATACAGCCGATCGCGCTCCTTTGCAATCTCCATGAGCCGCTTATGCCCCCACATGACGCATTCGCGCACCGTGCACTCGTCGTAGGCGTTCTGGTTCTGCGCCAAAATGCTCATGCGCTCGTTTTTGTCGATGGTCACGTCGCCCTTGTTCGGTTCAAGCTCGCCCGACAAAATTTTCAGAAACGTACTCTTGCCCGCACCGTTCGCGCCGATAATGCCGTAGCAGTTCCCTTTCGTAAATTTGAGGTTTACGTTTTCGAACAGCACGCGGCTGCCGAATTGCAAACTTACGTTATTGACCGAAATCATACCACACCTCTTTTTACCGCTTTCCCGCAAAAACAGCCCGATTCTGTGCGAATCGAGCCGCTCTGACCTTGCCTAAGATTATACCACACTCAGAAGCAAAAGTACACTGTTTTAACAAGGTTTTTTAAAGCGATAAAAGTTTACGCCGATACAAATCGTTTTACTTTTACAATGCAACGGAAATGAACATTTATAGTAAACACTCCATCGCTAAAAGCAAACCGACTTTTATCCCCTCTTTAAAGTGAAATAACCATCCCTCGGCGCATGCACTGCTTTCCGAATTTGTAAAATCTTCAAAAATCTTTTTTTGTTCATCATTTAAAATATCGTTCAGCCGTTCATAAAAGCCGTATGCTTCATCGGATATTTTTTTATATTCCTTACTCGATGATAGCCGTTCACTTAAACGTAAATCGTTAAAATAGATTTCTTCGATAATTGATTTTTCCATAAGATATACTCCTAACACTTTTTATATCGATTTGTGCATACAGATATTATACAACATTATTTTTAAAATGTCTCGACACTTCTGTGACACAGACATAAAAAATTTTGGCAGTTCAAAACAAGTTTTCTTGGATTGGAGCATTGAAAAAGACCCCGTACATGGGTGATTATCATAGAGATAAAAAGCAGGGATAAGACAATCCTTGCTTTTTATTTGCGCTTTTGTTATAATAGTCGTACGATAAACAGTAATTTGGCTGCTATGGACGAGCGGATAAAAAACTGCATACCGTCATTGCGAGGGTACCTGCACCCGAAGCAATCCAGAACAAATGCTACGAAAGAAACATAGCCTCTGGATTGCTTCGCCTGAGGCTCGCAATGACGGTTGATGCCAATCGCCGCTACATCGTCATTGCGAGGAGCGCAGCGACAAAGCAATCCAGGAAAAACAGGTTGAGGGTCTGGATTGCTTCGCCTAAGGCTCGCAATGACGGTTGATGCCAATCGCCGCTACATCGTCATTGCGAGGAGCGCAGCGACGAAGCAATCCAGGAAAAACAGGTTGAGAATCCGGATTGCTTCGCCTAAGGCTCGCAATGATGGTTGACACCAATCGCCGCTATATCGTCATTGCGAGGAGCGCAGCGACAAAGCAATCCAGAAGAGAATAAAATATGAACGAGCATGTTTCTTATGTATACATAATGTTTAATTTCAGAAACGGGACACTGTATACGGGTGTAACGAATGATCTAATTCGTCGAGTTTGGGAACATAAAAGCAAAACGGTAGAAGGCTTTACTAAAAAATATACTATCGATAAACTTGGCTATTACGAAACATATACGGATATTGCCGATGCGATTCTACGTGAAAAACAAATTAAAGGCGGTTCACGTAAAGCAAAATTAAAATTAATAGAAACAATGAACCCAAATTGGGAAGATTTATACAACGAACTCGTAAAGTAACTTGGATGTCTGGATTGCTTCGCCTAAGGCTCGCAATGACGAGTAGACGATTGAATTTCAATTTATTGTTCTGAACATAAAAAGAATAGCCCACTATACTTCGCCTACGAAGTTAGCGGGCTATACTTTCTATTTCGTCATTGCGAGGCATTTATTGCCGAAGCAATCCAGCCTTTAAGTTACTTTAAAATAATTCTGGATTGCTTTGTCGCTTCGCTCCGCGCAATGACGGAGACGAAGGCTATTATTTTATCCCTATGAAATATACCCATACGAGGTCTTTTTTATTTCATGCGTTTGCACTACCCTGCCGCCAAACGCAAAGCACGGGTGCTCGGGATCAGTTCTTTTTCTTGCATTTGCGGGTTACGATTGCGCCCGCAGCGAGCAGCAGTAAGCCGATAAGCAACGGAGCCGTACCGCCGATACTCGAATTGCAGCCTTTTTTCGTCGCTCCTTCTTCGGCAGTATTTTCGGCGGCATTTTGCGTCCAACGGGCGTATAAAGTGACGTTGCCCGCTTGCGTATCGGAAATTGCCGTCACCTTGTTGCCGCCGTTTTCAGCATCATACCAGCCGTCAAAGGTATAACCCGTGCGGGTAGGCTCGGCAAGCGTAAGTCCAACGCCGTAGGTATAGGTCGCTTTGTTCGCAGCAGCGTTGGTGCCACCGCCAAGATTGTACGTAACCGTATAGGTCGCGGCGCTCCAACGGGCGTACAAAGTGACGTCACCCGTCTGCGTATCGGAAATCCCCGTCACCTTATTGCCGCCCTGCCCGGCATCGTACCAGCCGTCAAAGACGTAACCCGTGCGGGTAGGATCGGCAAGCGTAAGTCCCGTGCCGTAGGTGTAAGTAGCTTCATTCGCGGCATTGTTCGTGCCACCGCCCAAGACGTACGAAACCGTATACGTCGGGCCGTTCCAACGGGCGTATAAAGTGACGTTGCCCGCCTGCACATCGGAAATCTCCGTCACTTCGTTGCCGCCGTGTTCCGCATCATACCAGCCGACAAAGATGCATCCCTCGCGGGTAGGATCGGCAAGCGTAAACCCTTCGCCGTAGGTGTAAGTCGCTTTGTTCGCGGCATCGTTGACACCGCCGTCAAGGTTGTATGTAATCTCGTACGTCGCAACGCTCCAACGGGCGTACAAAGTGACGCCGCCCGTCTCGGTATCGGAAATCGCCGTCATCTTGTTGCCGCCGCTTTCCGCATCGTACCATCCGTCAAAAGTGTAACCCGTGCGGGTGGGATCGGCAAGCGTAAGACCCGTGCCGGCGGTGTATGTAGCGGTGTTTGCGACGTTGTTAGTGCCGCCGTCAAGATTGTAAAAAACATTGTACTCGTTCGGCTTGTTGCGAATGATAATACCGTTGACGACCGTCTTTGCGCCGTCCACGCCGAAAGTAAGCGTCAGGTAATGCCGACCGTCACTGTCGTCTAAAACGCCCTCGCAACCGGGAACGGAAAGATTTCTGTCACTACCATCTGCTACAAGCGAAATCGCATCGCCCCCGTTGACGGACATTTTGCCGTTGACCGTACCCCAGCCGTCCGGTGCGTGCGTCATAACGGTGACGTCGAGCGCATTGTTGCCGAGAACCTCAAACTTGTACACAAGCAGCTCGTTTGTTACTCCGTCGTCATTGACCGAACGGAACTCGCTGTATCCCGCGGCGAACTCACCGGCCCTGCCTAAGCGGTGCGGCATATCTTCGCTGTAATCGTCGATAAACCCCCAATACTTTCCGCTTGGATCTTCGCCGAACGGGTGGTCCGTATAGGAATTCAAAAGCCGTGTTAAGGGTTTCCCATTGTAATCCGTAATGTCGCCGAAAGTGCCATCATTGCGTTTGATGAAAGTTGTTGTCGAACCTACATACGAAGGGCTCGACGTCGCGGGATCATACCCGTACGTCAGCTTTCCGCCGCTCGTGCTGTCAACGCGCCCGGCGTCTACGATGTACAACAGGTTGGCATCTGCACCGTCCGCAAAAGCGCGCGCCTTGCCGCCCGCCAAAAGCGCAAAGGCGGTAAGCAGCATCGTACATGCAAGTAAGAGCGCTGCCAAAAGAGAAATACGTTTTGTTGCTTTCTTGTTCATGTCTTTTCTCCCTTTTATTTTTTGTCACGCCGCACGCCGTTTCCTACGGCGTACCGCTCAATTCGGGATCAGCATAGCAGATTTTGGGAAGACCGTCAATACCTTAAAATCAATTCGTAAAAAAATTCCATGCGCCGCATAATAGAAAAAAGACCTTGCATTTTCACAAGGTCTTTTTGTTTCGTTTCATTGTGCGTCTGTAAAGATTGCTTTACAAGAAACGCCGATTATTCTGCTTTGAAAGGAAGCAACGCCATCACGCGGGCGCGCTTGATCGCCGTAGCGAGCGCACGCTGATGCGCGGCGCACATACCGCTCGTGCGGCGCGGAATGATCTTGCCTTTTTCGGTGATGTACCGCTTTAATTTGGCAACGTCTTTATAATCGATTTCTTCCGCTTTTTCTACGCAGAAAGCGCATACTTTCTTCTTGGGGGCGCGGCGAACGCGCTTGCCCTTCTCTTCGTTTTCGATTTTTTTAGGTTCCATAATAAACTCCTGTTCTCGTTAAATAAGACTCAGAACGGCAACCCGTCGTCTTCTACGGGTTTAAGCTCGCTCACTTTCTTGGGGGCGGACGTTCTTTCGTACGAGCCGTTTCCGCCACCGTTGCCGGCTTGGTCTCCGCCACCGCCTAAAAATTCCACGTCGTCGGCAACGACTTCGGTCGCATACCGCTTGTTGCCCTCTTTATCGTCGTAGCTACGGGTTTGGAGCTGCCCGCAAACGGCG
>JAIEBL010000273.1 GCA_029069015.1 Clostridiales bacterium | reverse complement strand
ATCTACAACGTGGCATCGCCTACGCCCGTATCCCTCTATGACTTCGCAAAGAAAGCGAAGAATTTTGCCAAAAAAGATGCGCGGGAAGTTAAACTCGTTTTGGGCGACGGCGAGGAATATCCGCTGACGGCAAACGTCGATAAGCTCATGCAAGCGATCCCGAAGTTCAAATTCACGGCGTTTAATACGGGCATAACGAAGACGCTGGAACACTACAAAAAGCACAAAGCGCAATTAAAGCGCAAGTAAAATTTTTGCGGGTTTTGCCAATTGTGATAAAGAGAAAAGGGCGGTAAACTTATGAATTTGTGTGCGATTTTCGATATGGACGGCACGCTGTTCGATACGGGCGCGGGCATTAAAGATTGCGTGCGCTACGCGTTATCTGTACTGAATGCGCCCCCACTTAGCGAAGCGCAGCTCAATACGTTTATCGGTCCTTCGCTGTTTGACAGCTTTTCGCGCACGGCAAAGCTCTCCGCGGAGGACGCGACGCGTGCCGTCGCACTGTATCGGGAGAAATACGCCGTTACGGGGCTAGAGAGTGCCGTACCGTACAACGGGGTGCTCGACATGCTCTCCATGCTTGCACGCAAGGGGGTTTTGCTCTCGATCGCGTCTGCCAAGCCGAAAGTGTTCGTAGACAAGCTGTTGCAAGTATACGGCATTACCGACATGTTTGCGTGCGTCTGCGCGCCCGACTTTGCCAAAACGAACAGCGACAAATCGGCGCTGATTTCGGCGGCGGCGGTATCGCCCCGCTCCGTCATGGTGGGCGATACCCGCTTCGACGTCGAGGGCGCGAAAAAAGCGGGTTTCCCGGTGATCGCCGTGCTCTACGGCTACGGCAAAAAGAGCGAGTTGCAAGCGGCGGACTATCTGGCAGAGTCGCCCGCGCGTGTTGCGGACCTGTTGCTCTCTTTTCCGCCCGAACGCTAAAACGCGTAGCGGCGGGATAAAACGTCAAAAAGTATTAAGAATATAAAGAGGAAGAATTATGCTGAAAAAGGAAATCGATTCCGATACGCTTCGGAAAATGTGGCTTGATTTTTATAAGGCGAAGGGGCATGCCGTGATCCCTTCGGCGTCGCTCATCCCCGAAAACGACCCGACCGTTTTGTTTACCACGGCGGGCATGCATCCGCTCGTGCCTTATCTTTTGGGCGAGCCGCAGCC
>JAIEBL010000272.1 GCA_029069015.1 Clostridiales bacterium | reverse complement strand
AGCACGAAGTGCGAGCGGAGAAATCTCAAACGGAAGTCGTCCCTCTGTCACTCCGAGCGGAGAGGTCTTTTATAGAATAAAAGGTTATGTTTTTATAGTCCGTCTTGACAACGGCGGCAATATTGTGATAAAATATACGTATTAAATTTTTACAAGGGGAAATCATGAAATTTCTTTGGCGCTGTTTATGCGCTTATGTCGAGAGTTTTTTCAGGATGTTTGGTCATTATCGTACTGCTGCTAAGTATTCTGTGCGGGAATCGTTGATTGGGCTTCTGGAAGTAGCATCTGTAGTTGCTATTTTCGCAGTAACGGCGACTTTCTTGAATGTGCTTATTGGAATGGTAATCACGATAGGCTATATTGTCGTCGTTATAGTTATTGCAACGATCATCGAGAAGGCGTGGAAGGAAAAGCATAATTAACAACGGTGATAGCAAGTATGTTCTATAAAGGAATGGGGGATAAGATATAAAATAAAAGGTCTTGCCGTATGCGCAAGACCTTTCGTCGTTTCATGATAGGGTAAAATTAAATCGAGTTTTTGTTAGTTCTGAGGCAACGGGTGCAAACGTATTCGCTCGATTCTTTCCCGTCGATTTCGATTTTCACCTTGTGTACGTTGGCGTTGAACGTGCGTTTCGTGTGACGGTTGGAGTGACTTACGTTGTTGCCCGCAACCTTACCTTTACCGCAAATAACACATACTCTGCTCATTGTATAACACACCTCCTCGGCGCAGTTTTTTGTTCGTTATTTTTACTTGCTTAAAGATTTTATCACAATTTTAGGAATAAAGCAATCAAAATAGCCCGTTTTTTCACATTTTTTACGACATTTTTTAAAATTTCCGTAAAAACTCTTGCAAAAAAAAACAGGATAGGTTAAAATAATGGTTGTGGGTACATATAATTACCACGTACTGGAACGGAGGCTGTGATTGAGCGTTAGAACTGCCAACGCATACGGGAGAATTACCATCGCCGAGGAGGCAATCGCGCAGGTGGCGGTCAATACCGCGCTTGAATGCTACGGCATCGTCGGTGTTGATACGAAACCCTCGTCGGGCAGCCTGACGGATTCGGGAAAGCGCAAAAAGGCGCTTCGCGGCGTGCGCGTGCGTACGGACGGCGACCGGATCTTTATTGATTTATTCGTGACGATCAAGTACGGCGTATCCATAGAGGCGGTTGCACAATCGCTCAAAAAATCTGTAAAATATGACGTAGAACGGTTTACGGGCATGGTAGTCGATACGGTCAACGTAAACGTGATCGGTATTCGTATATAATAAAGTTAAATTGAAAGCGAGAAAGGCGAACGGTGTGCCTTTCCGTCCGAATATAGGGCAGGCGATTTGCATGAGAGTGCATGCCGTGCGGCGCTGCGCCGCAAACGAAAGCTATCGTTTCTTGCCGTCATAAAAATAAGATAAAATTCCGCTATCCCGTGATCCGATGGAGGAAAGAATGCAAAAAACAATTAACGGTGCAACCTTGCGCAAAATGATTTTAAACGGAGCAAAACTGCTCGATAGTAATAAAGAACACGTAGACTCGCTGAACGTTTTCCCCGTACCGGACGGGGACACCGGCACGAATATGTCACTTACGATGCTTTCGGCGGCAAAAGAGGTGTCCGATTGTCCGTCGAACAACCTCGATGCGCTGTGCGACGCATTCAGCAAAGGTGCTTTGCGCGGTGCGCGCGGTAACAGCGGCGTTATAACGAGTCAGATCATAAAAGGTTTTTCGTCTGTGGTGGCGCAAGCGCAGGAAATTACGGCAAAAACGTTGGCAAAAGCATTTGCGGCAGGCACGGAAGTGGCCTATAAAGCCGTTACGAAGCCCAAAGAGGGCACGATCCTCACGGTCATTCGCGCAATCAGCGAGCAAGCCAAGAGTATCACGAAAAAAAGCATTGAAATTCCCGAGTTTTTCCGCCGTATTATCGAAGCGGGTGAGGAAACATTGAAACAAACGCCCGAAATGTTGCCCGTTTTAAAGACGGCGGGCGTCGTAGATGCGGGCGGACGCGGGCTTTTGATTATTCTCCAAGGCTTCTATCACGTTCTCGTGGGGCAGGAAGATACGAATATTGCCTTTGACGACCGTATCAATGCGAGTAGCAGCAGTCCGTACGATGAGCAAGCGCACTTCGATTACAACGATTTAGCCGAAATCGAATACGGTTATTGCACCGAATTCTTTATCATCCATCTTAAAAAGAAGACGACCGAGGCGGATATCGACCGTTTTCGCGAACATCTGATGGAAATCGGCGATTGCGTGCTCGTGATCGGCGATCTCAATATGGTGAAGGTGCACGTGCATTCCAACGAACCGGGCACCGTGCTGACGTATGCGTTGGAGCTGGGCGAGCTCGATCGCTTGAAAATCGAAAACATGTTGGAGCAGAACCGCGCTCTGATCGGCAAAAAGAAAGAAGACTTAAAGCCGTACGGTTTGGTATCGGTTTGCGCGGGCGAAGGACTTACGAATATTTTCAAAGATCTGCTCGTGGATAACGTGATCGAAGGCGGGCAGACGATGAATCCGAGCGCCGAAGATATTGCCAAAGCTTGCGATAAAGTGGCCGCAAAAGACGTGTTCGTATTCCCGAACAACAAGAACATCATTCTGGCTGCCGAACAGGCAAAGGCGCTTTCCAAGCGTACGCTTCACATTATCCCCACGCGCGACATTCCGCAGGGGCTTTCGGCTGTGCTTGCTTTCAATCCCGAAGATAACTTGGAAAACAACGAGCAGAATATGAAGGAAGCCATCGGCTCGGTAAAAACGGGTATGGTTACGTATGCGGTACGCAGTACGCAGGTGGATGATTTCGAGCTGAAAGAAGGCGACATTATCGGTATCGATAATAAGTCGATCGTGGCAAAAGGCGACAAGGTGGAAAGCGTCACGACCGAGCTCGTGGATAAACTCATGGATAGCTCGGTGAGCAGCATAACGCTGTACTTCGGTAACGAAGTCAAAGAAGAGGAAGCGGACGCCATCGCCAAAGAAATTTCGGATAAATACAATCGTTGCGACGTAGATATCCACTACGGCGGACAGCCGCTTTACTACTACATCGTATCGTTGGAATAATATTCTGTCACGCATAGTACTGATTTTCAGCACGTTTTTGGGCGATTATCGGCTTTTGCGGCAAATCCCGTAGGAAAACCATGGAATTCACAGTGTAAAAAACGAAAGAGCGATTTAACCGTTTTTCGGGATAGGATCGCTCTTTTTTAAGGCATATCGGATATTTTTGCAGGGCACGGCTATGGAGGATTGAAGTTGTCGGAAGTCATACGCTTGGAAGATATAAGGGGCTTAGGCAAAGCCCGTATTCAAAAGCTGTATGAGGCGGGTATAACGCGCCCCATCGATTTGCTGTTGCTCTTTCCGTATAAGTACGTCGATTTTTCTGCGCCCTTCGATCCGCGCACCTGCAAAGACGGCGACGATATAACCGTTATCGGTACGGTGGATAACGAACCCAAGGTGCAGTTCATCCGCAAAGGACTTTCATTGGTGCGGGTTGTGCTTGCCACGCCGTACGGCAAAATCGATGTTTCCTGGTTTAATCAGCGGTTCATTGCTCGTGCGTTGCCGCACGGAAAGCAAGTGTGTATCACGGGTAAGGTCAAAAAGTTCAAGCAAAAGATTTCGATTGCTGCGCCTGTTTTGTTGCCAAAAATTGCGGATAATATTCTGCCGTTGTACCGTCCTGTTGCGGGCGTGCCGAGCACAGTATTACGTGAAGCGATAAATTTATTATTGGATCGTACCGACGTACATGGCTATTTGCCCGATTCTGTGCGTGCGCAGTTTTCTTTGCCTGATTTGGGACAAGCGTTCCGTGCCATGCATTGCCCGCAAAGCATGGAGCAGGTTTGGCTTGCGGCGCGTGCGCTCGCGCTTGAAAAGCTTGGCTATTCGCTTGGGGTATTTACGCTCGTTAAGCGGCGTAGCGAAGAGGGGCAAAAGCATAAATACGATAACGGCGATGCGCAAATGCGGGCGGCGATAGAGAATCTGCCTTTTATTTTGACGGACGGGCAGCGCACGGCGTTGAGTGAAATTTTAGCGTCGTTACGCGGGGGCAAGGTGGTCAATCGGCTCGTGCAGGGTGACGTAGGGTGCGGCAAAACCATCGTGGCGTTGCTTTCCATGTATTTTGCCTATCTGAACGGACACCAAAGCGTCCTGATGGCGCCTACCGAGATTTTGGCAATGCAGCATTACCGCTCTGCCATCCGTTTTTTAGAACCGCTGGGCGTCAAAACGGTGTTTTTGAGCGGCGCGCTCAGTAAATCGGCGCGCGACAGTGCGCTTTTTAACATTCGAACACATGCCGCGGACGTCGTGATCGGTACGCATGCGCTTTTGTCCGATGACGTCGTTTTCCACGATCTGTCGTTGATTGTGACCGACGAACAGCAACGGTTTGGCGTAAACCAACGCGGCGCACTGGAAAACAAGGCGACGGCGCCCGATTGCCTGGTGATGACGGCAACGCCTATTCCTCGCACGTTGGCGCTCTGTATGTACGGCGAGCTGGAACAGTCGTTTATTCGCACTTTGCCGACCGGGCGCCCTGAAATCGTCACAAAAATCGTGCCCGAGCAAAAAGAAAAGTCCATGTTTGATTATATCACCGACCGCGCCAACGAGGAGCAAAGCTACGTCGTGTGCCCTCGGATCGACGAGGGAGAAGAGGACGGGCTTTTTTCGGCGGTTGCGCTCTTTGAGCGGCTGTGCGCCGAGTATCCCAACGTACGTTTCGGGTTATTGCACGGTAGGCTGAAAGATAAAGAAAAGGCGCAAATCATGGACGATTTTGCGCGCGGCGATATTCGCGTATTGGTTTGCACGACGGTTGTGGAAGTGGGGATCGATGTCCCGAATGCTGTAAATATCGTGTTGTTTAATGCTGAGCGGTATGGGCTTAGTCAGCTCCACCAATTGCGTGGGCGCGTGGGGCGCGGCACTAAAAAGAGCTTTTGCTTCTTGCCGCAGTACGATACGCCGCCCGAAAGGCTGACTTTCTTTTGTGGCTGTACCGACGGCTTTGTGCTTGCCGAGTACGATTTCGATAAGCGGGGTGCGGGCGACTTTATTGGTACGCGCCAGCACGGCGAGGGGGACGATTTGCCCGTGAAAGTAGACGCCGATCTGATCCGGGAAGCGAAAGCGATTTCCGAAGTTGCGCTCAAAGACGAAGAAACGCGCAGAAAAATGCTGGAAAGCTGTACGGGCGGCACGGCGGCGTACATTCGTTCTATCACCATGAATTGAATTTTGTTTGTTGAAAAAATATGCTTTATCATAAGCCGTAACGAAGTGCTGTTACGGCTTGTTTTTTGCGGAATAGCACAGAAATCTCGTACTATGTCACGCATAAATTTGTGTTTAAGTGCTGGATTTGTTGCAGATAAAAGCAAAAGCACTGTTGATGATTGACTTTTTTGCGAAAATCGACTATAA
>JAIEBL010000271.1:4551-4918 GCA_029069015.1 Clostridiales bacterium | reverse complement strand
GAACGACCCCACGAACAGCGGGATCAGAATGGGCAGAAGCGCCTTTGCGCGTTTGAAAATATTGCCCGTGTCGAAGTCGGCGCAACGCGACTTTTGCGCGTTCATGATCTTTTCCGTTTCTTCGGTCAGCGTGGGGATAAGCCGCAGCGCAATGCTCATAATAATGGCAAGCTCGTGTACGGGAAGTTTAATGAGCGCGAGCGGTTTCAATAAACTTTCCAGCCCGTCGGTCAGCTCCACGGGCGTGGTCGTCAGCGTCAGAAGCGATGGCCCGAGCACCAGAAAGATAAGCCGCAGCGCCATTTTTGCGGCATTCAGAAGTCCCTCTTTATAGATTTTGATAATGCCCCAACTTACGAGCGGCGTA
>JAIEBL010000271.1:0-4541 GCA_029069015.1 Clostridiales bacterium | reverse complement strand
GTACCCGAGCCCGAGTAAAACAGCACACTCAAAATGACGGTAAAGAGCACTAAAAAGATAACCGCGCGGAGCGAGCGCAACACTTTCAGAAGCGGCACGCGCGCCATGAAAATCACGATAAGCAAGAATACCGCAACGATGGCAAAGCCGACGAACTTTCGGATAAAGAACATCATCACGATATACAGAATCACCGCCAGAAGCTTTGTGCGCGGGTCTAAACGGTGTATGGGGCTTTGTACGGGATAATACTGCCCGAAAGAAACGTCTTTCATGCTGTTTGTCCCTCCGCCCCTTTGGCGCGCAAAATCTCTTCCACAAGCGCCTCTTCGGTGAGCGCGGCGCGGTCGATATTCAACCCGCCGTCTGCGAGCATTCCCGCGATTGCCGTCACGTTCGGCATCTCGACACCGAACTTTTCGAGCGTTTCGCGACTACCGAAAAGCTCGGCCGGACTAGCGGTCAGCACGAGCTTGCCGTCTGCCATGACCGCAATTTTATCACAGTATTTTGCCACTTCGTCCATGTTGTGCGATATCATGATCACCGTCGGGCAAAGCGTATTTTTAATGCGCACGATGAGGTCGAGAATTTCCTTTTTGCCGCGCGGATCGAGCCCTGCCGTCGGCTCGTCGAGCACCAAAACGGAAGGGTGCATGGCAAGCACGCCCGCGAGCGCGACCCGCCGCTTCTGCCCGCCCGAAAGGTCGAACGGACTGCGCTTTCTCACTTCGTCGTACGGAAGCCCCACCATTTCAATGGCTTCTTTGACGCGTGCGGAAAGCTCGTCGCCCTTAATGCCGATATTCTTCGGACCGAACGCGACGTCCGTCTCCACGTCCTCGGCAAAGAGCTGATATTCGGGATATTGAAAGACCATGCCCACGCGCGCGCGCAGCGCTTTGTAGTTCGGCTTCTTCCCCTTTTGCTTTTTGCCGCCGTTGCCGACAAGCGTAAACTCGTCGATTTCTATCTTGCCGCTCTGAATGCGCGTAAGGGCGTTGAGATGCGAAAACAGCGTGGACTTCCCGCTGCCCGTGTGACCGATGACGCCCCAAAACTCGCCGTCCTCGATCGTAAGGTTGACGCCTGCGAGCGCGGTTTTGGCAAAGGGCGTGCCCTTGCTGTATACGTAATTTAAATCGGTGATCTTTATCGGCATAACGCTTCTTTCAGCTCCTCTGCCGTAACGATATCGGGCGGTAAATCAAAGCCACGGCCACGCAACGCCGCCGCTATCCGCGCGGCGAGCGGGAGCTCGAGTCCCGCAGAATGTATAAGGTCGCGGTCACGGAAAATCTCTTTGCCCCCCTCGCCCGCAACGAGCCCGTCTTTTAAAACGATAATGCGGTCGCCGAGCGCCGCCTCTTCCATAAAATGCGTGATCATGACGACCGTCATTTTCTGCTCGCGGTTGAGCTTCATGATCACGTCCAACACTTCCGCGCGCCCTACGGGATCGAGCATCGCGGTGCTTTCGTCGAGCACCATCACGCGCGGCTTTACCGCAAGAACACCCGCAATGGCAATGCGCTGCTTCTGCCCGCCCGATAAGCGGAACGGCGTCCCGTGCGCATGCTCGCGCATCCCCACGCATTCGAGCGCCCAATCCACCCGCTCGCGGATCTCCTTAGAGGGCAGCCCCAAATTTTCCGGACCGAACGCAACGTCGTCTTCTATGATCGACGCCACCATCTGATTATCGGGATTCTGAAAAACAACGCCCAGCGTTTTGCGGATGTCGAACAGCTTCTTTTTGTCGGCGGTGTCCATGCCGTCAATGAGCACGCGACCCCCGTCGGGGCCTACATCGGGCAGAAGCAACCCGTTTACAAGCTTGGCGATCGTGCTTTTGCCGCTACCGTTATGCCCCACCAAAGACACGAATTCGCCCTCTTCTACCGAAAACGAAACGCCGCGGAGCGCCTTCTTTTCGTCTTCCGCGCCCTCATTATAGGTGTATTTTACGTTTTTGACATCGATAATCATTTTCACCCTCATTATACCACACCCGTTTTGTTTTTACAATGATTTGCAAGGGCTTTTTATTTATGCGATTGCACAATTTTGAAAAACTACCGCGCAAATATTGCACAAATCCAATCAATGTGATATACTATGTAAAAACAATCGAAAGAGGATAAGCTTTATGTCTAAAATCGTAGCCATTGCCAACCAAAAAGGCGGCGTGGGCAAAACCACCACCACCATCAACCTCGGCGCTTACCTTGCCGCATTCGGCAAAAAAGTATTGCTCGTAGACATCGACCCGCAGGGCAGCACCACGAGCGGTTTGGGCGTGGAAAAGCGCAACCTCATGCACTCCATCTACAGCGTGCTCGTGGGCGACGATGACGCAAAGTCCTGCGTACGGCATACGGGCGTAGAGAACCTCGACATCATTCCCTCGAATATCGACCTGTCGGGCGCGGAAATCGAACTTGTTTCCATGGAAAACCGCGAAAAGGTGTTAAAGCATGCGCTCGAAGCGCTTCGCAACGATTACGACTATATCCTGATCGACTGCCCGCCCTCGCTCGCGCTACTCACCGTCAACGCAATCACGGTCGCCGATTCGATCCTGATTCCCATTCAGGGCGAGTTCTTCGCGCTCGAAGGTTTGAGCCAACTGATGAACACCATCAAGCTTGCCAAAAAGTATTTAAATCCTGCGCTCGACGTAGAGGGCGTGGTGCTGACGATGTTCGACGGGCGTAGCAATATCGTAAACAGCGTCGCCGACGAAATCCTCAAAGTGTTCGGGCGGAAAGTCTTCTCGACGCGCATTCCGCGCAACATCCGCCTCGTGGAAAGCACGAGCTACGGCTTGCCGATCATGCAGTACGACCCGCGCTCGACGGGTGCGACGGCGTATTGCACATTTACCGAGGAATTCCTGCGGCGCAACAACGACGAATTCAAGCCGATCGAAAACGTTGCCGCGCTCAAAAAACAAGCGCAATGAGCAGTTTAAAGCGCAGCATCCTGCGACAACGCCCCCGTCTTCTGTACGCCGGTATCGGCGGCGACGCGGCGCGCACGGCGGAAGTTTCCGAAATCGTCTTTATCAGTAAGGGCAGCGGCAAAGCGGAAATCGGCGAACACGCCTTCCCCTTTGCGGCGGGCGATCTTCTGCTGTTTAACCGCGGCTGCGAGCATAAAGAAACTTTCGATACGTCTGTCGACGCACGGGAGTTGATTTTTATAGGGATCGGGAACTTGCACATTTTGGGGCTGTCGCCCGACGCCCTTCTCAAAGACCGCGAGTTTTATCTGATCCACACCGATAGCTTCGCCGACACGCTCCGCACGTATACGACGCAGCTCGTTGCCGAGACGGAAGGCACGCAACCCATGCACGAAGCCGTTGCCGAAAGCCTGCTTCGCATCGTCCTGCTTCTTTCCTTACGGCTCGCCGCGTTCGACGCTTCGCTTACGTTCGGCGAAAACGCCGATTACGTGCGCGCAAAAGAGTACTTCGACGAACACTTTACCGAAATCGACGACGTGTCGGACGTCTGCAAAAGTCTGTACGTCAACAAATACTATCTTTCGCACCTCTTTACGAAAGAAACGGGGATGCCCCCCGTCAAATACCTGATTTCCAAACGCATCGAGCTCGCTTGCAAACTCTTGGAAACGTCGGACGACAACGTTGCGGACATCGGGGCAAAATGCGGCTACACCGACCCTTGCTACTTCAACCGCGTGTTTAAAAAAGTGAAGGGGCTCACCCCCCTCAGATACCGCTACCTCTTCAAAGAAAAGAATAAATAAACAACAACCGCTTCTTTCCCAAACGAAAGAGGCGGTTTTTTTAAGATTGAGAACACTTTCCCAAGCGGCAAAACGTAGCCTGTTGTATTTTTCTGTCATTTCGAGGAAAAACGGTTGATTCTATAAGGCATGAGGCGTTTACCACCCCTCTGTCATTCCACTCAGCCGAGCCCGAAGGGCGTACGCCCTTAGCCGAGTGCGTAGCACGACCGCCACGAGCGCAAGCGAGTACAAGAGCGAAGCGGAGTATAACAGCGCCGTAGGCGCGCCGAGGAATCCAGCGAAGCGTAAGTAGACTAAAAAGAACCATACGGTTATCCATATGGCTTCTATTCTTTTCATTGACTAAACCATCACCTTTTCCTTTACAGGCAACACGAGAAAGACTACGCTCGCTCTCGCTCGCTAGATCCCTCGTCGCTCCGCTTCCCTCGGGATGACAGAGGAGGCAAATGTAATTTGCTATTGCAATCATGTTCTTTCTTTCGCCCCTTTTTTGTTTAAGGCTACGACTTCCCTATTCCCGCTTATGTAAGCAGTCAAGGCGGCAGCCTTGTCATTGCGGGGGTGTTTTGAAAGAGGGGACACAACTGAAAGTGTCCCCTCTTCATGCCTTTTTGCCAAGCTTTTTCGGCACTCGAAAAAGCGGATAAAGTTTTTTTCTCCTAGCCTTTTTAAACTGAATAAAGGCGGTGTGGGCATATTGGGCGTAGACTTTGCGGCGAATGCTTCGAGCAAGGCTATTAAGGAAGATATTTCCCTTT
>JAIEBL010000270.1 GCA_029069015.1 Clostridiales bacterium | reverse complement strand
TTGTCCGATTGAAAAACCGATCGAGGCGCAGGCGGCCGTAAAAGACGGGAAAGAGGGAAACGTATCCCTTACGAGCAAAGACACCTTCCTTTACCCGATAAAAAAGGGAGAAGAACAGGATTTTTGCGTAACGGTTAAACCGACGGTACTGTTATCCGCCCCCGTAAAAACAGACGCCGTGGCAGGCGAATTTGAAATAACGTTCAAAAATCAGTTGCTTTTTAGCGGAAAATTATATACTATTAAAGACGTACCTGCACGCGATTACTTGGACCATTTGGACGACGTAATCGACGCATGGTAACTTCGCTTTGGACGGAAAGGGCTGTTGAGAATCAATAAATACTTGGCCGAATGCGGTGTGGCGAGTCGTCGCAACTGCGAAAAGCCGATTTTGGAAGGGCGTGTGAAAGTCAACGGAAAAGTCGTAAAGAACCTTGCGACCGACGTATCGGAAGACGATCAGGTTTCCTTGGACGATAAAAAGGTCACGCCCATTGCCAAACACATTTACTTAATGATGAATAAACCCAAAGGATACGTAACCACGACGAGCGACGAAAAAGGTCGCAAGACGGTTATGGATCTTCTGAGCAAAAAATTTGCAAGCAAGCGGCTGTTTCCGGTAGGTAGGCTCGATTACGACACCGAAGGGCTTTTGCTTTTAACGACCGACG
The DNA here is from genome assembly GCA_029069015.1 of Clostridiales bacterium. Taxonomy (GTDB): domain Bacteria; phylum Bacillota; class Clostridia; order Christensenellales; family Pumilibacteraceae; genus Pumilibacter. The sequence goes on along the minus strand of JAIEBL010000270.1, from coordinate 4,822 downwards.
GCGACCTTGCCAACCGCATTTCGCATCCGCGCAACGAGATTCACAAAACGTACGTTGCCAAAATCGAAAACGAAGTGCAAGAGAGCGAACTGAACAAATTGCGCGACGGCGTTGTCTTAGACGGTGTACGCACGGCACACAGCCGCATAAAGGTGCTCGGCTTCGACGGGAAGGTCACGCGCGTGGAAGTGGTGATATCCGAAGGGCGCAACAGGCAAGTGCGGCGTATGTTCGAAAGCATTAACCGCGAAGTGATTTTTTTAAAGCGTACGGGAATCGGCGAGTTAAAGCTGGGTGGCATGAGTCGCGGCGAAGTGCGCGAATTAAAAGCGGAAGAAGTCGAATATTTAAAGCGCATTTGAGATTTTCCGCGCATAAACAATATTACAAAAATACGAGCAAAATCGCTTGTATTTTTTTTAACAGTACGCTATAATGTAATGGTGAAAATATGGGCTTTATGGGGAATTTTCCGCATAAAGTCGCAAAAAACGTTTCGGGCCGATGCCCGATAAAATTTCCGGAGGCCAATGCATGGGCAGCATGAGTTTATCTTCTCTTATGAAAAACGCCGAGAACGCGACGAAAGACGTCATGAAAACCGTCAGCGCCGTCATCGATGAACATTCTTTCGTCGAAACCGACAAATTCGTTTCGAGCAATACGGATTGGGGAGACGCCGTAGGCGAGGGCGTCGTAAGCGGCTATGCCCGTATCGGCGACCATCGCGTGGGTTTGTTTGCCACCAATCCGAAAGTATTAAAGGGCAGTATCGGTAAAACGAACGCGCAGAAAATCGCGAAGATCATTCATAACGCTACGGCGACCGCTATGCCCATCGTAGGCATCTTGGATACGGCGGGCGCACGCTTTGACGAAGGCATCGATGCTATGGAAGGGTACGCCGTTATTTTTCGCGCACTCAGCGAAGCGTACGGCACCGTGCCCACAGCGCTGATCGTTAAAGGCGTGAATTTTGGACTTTCGAGCTATTTTTGCCATGTTGCCGACCTTTGCATTGGTTTGAAAGACGCGCAAATCGCTTCTTCCAGCCCGCTGATTTTGGCGGCGAACACCAAAGAAGATCCGCAAAAAGTGTGCCAAAGCGGCAGTTTGGCGGAAAGCGCCGGTATCGTGACCCACGTTGCGGCGAACGAAAAAGAAGCAAAGACCATTTTGCAGTCCTTCCTTTCGTTGCTTGATGCGCCTCTTGCGCAAACAAAAGACGATCCCAACCGTACGGCAAAATCCGAGTGCAAAACGCTCGATGCGCTCATCGGCGAAGTCTTCGATAAAGGCAGCGTTCTCGCGTTACGGGAATCGTACGCAAAAGAAGTGCGCACGGGATTTGCACGGCTTGACGGCGTAGCGGTAGGGTACGTCGGTATAGACGGAAAACTCACGACGGCAGGCGCGGGAAAGGTATGCGAACTTCTGAACACCTGCGAATCGTTCGATTTGCCCGTTATAAACCTCGTCAATTGCGACGGTGTGCTTACTTCGCTCGCAACCGACGGCGCAGTGATCCGTGAAATTGCCGATATGATGTTTGCCTACAACAGTGTTTCCGTGCCTAAGCTCGCACTTATCTACGGAAACGCGATCGGGCTGGGCTATACGGCGTTTGCCGCCAAAGCGTGCGTAGACTATGCGATTGCATGGGAAAACGCAAAAATCGGCACGGTTTCAGGCGAAGCGGCGGCGCAACTTCTATATAAAGAAGAATTGGCGGTAGCCCCCGATAAAGAAAAAGCGGCGCAAAAAATTGCAAAAGCGTACAGCGAAGAAAATCTTTCTGCGCCCGTCGTTGCCGCAAAAGGGTATCTCGACAACGTCATCGACCCCGTGCTGTCGCGCCCCTATCTGATTGCGGCACTGCAAACGTTTATCGCTGAATAAAGGAGAAAAGCATGAATCTTTTATTGTCTGCTTTTAAAATGTCGATCGGCAAAGCAGCGATTGTTGCGCTTTTGGGGTTGCTTTTCGTTTTTGTCGTACTTACCGTGCTCGTTTTGCTGTTGACGCTTTTTAAGTACGTATTTAAAATCAACTTCAAAAAGAAGAGCCAAACGGAAGCTGTCAAAACAGAAAACGTAGCCCCGTCAGCCGAATCGGATATAGAGGGCGAAACAGCGGCGGCGATTGCGGCGGCTGTCGCAATACTGCTCGAAGGCGAACACCATGCAAAAGCGCCTTTCGTCATCAAAAGTATACGGCGTTTATAAATTGCCGTTTCGGAATGACCTCATACCTATACTGTATTATTAAGTAAAACAATCGTTTGGAGGAAGCCAACCATGCGTAAATTCAACATGAAAGTAAACGGAAAGAGCTACGAGGTGGAAGTGGAAGAGGTCGGCGTGACCGAATCTTCGGCCGCTTCTGCACCCGCACAAGCGGCTACGCCCGCACCGAGCGCCGCCCCTGCGGGAAAAGGCACGGCAGTAAACGCGCCCATGCCGGGGCTCATACTCAAGCTTTCGGTAGCAAGCGGTGCGACCGTAAAAAGAGGGGATAAAATCGTCGTCCTCGAAGCGATGAAAATGGAAAACGATATTACCGCACCCGTAGACGGCGTGATTTCTTACGCCGTAAAACAGGGCGACAGTGTGGAAACTGGAGCGCTTCTGGCGACTATCGGCTAACGGAGCAACGCAATGAATATCATCGATATGCTTAAAAGCCTGTGGAAGAGCACGGGCGTTGCGCAGGGCAGTTGGCAAAACTACGTGATGATCCTCATCTCGTTCGTTTTGTTTTACCTTGCGATTGCGCGAAAGTTCGAACCGTTGCTACTGCTACCCATTGCATTCGGTATGCTGATGGTCAATATTCCCGGTGCGGTAGACGTGTTGTTCTTCGAAGGGTATTCCGCCGAGAACCACGTGTTGCCGTCGGGTACGTCGGGCGGACTGTTCTATTATTTATACCAGGGCGTAGACAAAGTCATCTATCCGCCGCTGATCTTTTTAGGCATCGGCGCGATGACGGACTTCGGACCGCTCATTGCCAACCCCAAGAGTCTTCTGATCGGCGCGGGGGCACAACTCGGCATTTTCGTGACCTTCTTCGGCGCGATCCTTCTGTTCTTCAACGGGGCGGAAGCGGCGAGCATTGCCATTATCGGCGGCGCGGACGGCCCTACCGCTATTTACCTCAACCAACAGCTTTCCAAGCTGTATCCTGAAATGAACGTGGGGAATCTGCTTCCTGCGATTGCCATCGCGGCGTATAGCTATATGGCGCTCATTCCCGCCATTCAACCACCCATTATGCGGGCGCTTACCACACCAAAAGAACGTTCGATTCGCATGGGACAGCTTCGCGTCGTTTCCAAACGCGAAAAAATCATTTTCCCGATTGTGGTGGTGGCATTGGTGGCGCTCATCTTGCCGCAGGCGTTGCCGCTTGTAGGCTGTCTGATGTTCGGCAATCTTTTGAAGGAAAGCACGGTTACGGAACGCCTTGCCAAAACGGCGAGCAATGAGCTGATCAACATTATTACGATTGTCCTTGGGCTGATGGTAGGTAGCAAAGCCATCGGACCTACGTTCTTAAAGCCGCAAACCCTTGCCATTATCGCTTTGGGGCTTGTAGCGTTTTGCGTCGGCACAATAGGCGGCATTTTGGTGGCAAAGGTCATGAACAAGCTTTCGGGCGGAAAAATCAACCCGCTCATAGGCTCTGCGGGCGTTTCCGCCGTTCCGATGGCGGCGCGTGTTTCGCAGAAAGAGGGGCAACGGTACGACCCCGACAACTATCTTTTGATGCATGCGATGGGTCCGAACGTAGCGGGCGTTATCGGCAGTGCGGTCGCGGCGGGCTTCTTACTCGCCGTTCCCTGGTAAAAATATAGGAGTGCATTTGTATGGCTAAGGTTAAGATTATGGAAACGATACTGCGCGACGCACACCAATCGCAAGCCGCGACGCGCATGTCTATTGACGAAATGTTGCCCGTTTGCGACAAACTCGATAAAGTAGGGTATTATGCTTTGGAAGCCTGGGGCGGGGCGACGTTTGATTCGTGTTTGCGCTATTTAAACGAAGACCCGTGGGATCGGTTGCGTAAACTCAGAAAAGCGTTGCCGAACACGAAGCTCCAGATGCTTCTCCGCGGGCAGAATCTTTTGGGCTACAAGCATTACGCCGACGACGTCGTCGATCGCTTTTGCGAAGCGTCGATCAAAAACGGTATCGATATTATCCGCATTTTCGACGCACTCAACGATCCGCGCAACATGAAGCAGGCAATGGAAAGCACCAAAAAGTACGGCGGCACGGTGGAAGCAGCGTTCAGCTATACCACGAGCGAAGTACACACGGTGGATTATTTCGTAGACCTTGCCGTGACCTTGGAAAAAATGGGCGCGGATATCATTTGTATCAAAGATATGGCAAATCTTCTTTTGCCGTATAAGGCATACGAACTCGTCTCGCGCTTAAAAGAAAAAGTGTCCGTTCCCATCCATTTGCATACGCACAATACCGCAGGAACGGGCGATATGACCAACCTCAAAGCCATCGAAGCAGGATGCGATATCGTCGATACGGCGCTTTCACCGCTCGGAAACGGCACAAGTCAACCCGCCACCGAGCCGCTCGTTGCTACCTTGCAAGGCACGGAATACGACACGGGTCTGGATCTTGCCGCACTGAATGAACTGACCGTTTACTTTAAGAAGGTTGCCGAACGGCTTACGAAAGACGGCTTCCTTAGCCCGCAAGTGCTCAAAGTAGACGTAAACGCCCTCATTTACCAAGTACCGGGGGGCATGCTTTCCAATCTTATCAGCCAGTTAAAGCAGCAGGGTGCGTCCGAT
>JAIEBL010000027.1 GCA_029069015.1 Clostridiales bacterium | reverse complement strand
ACTACGTGCTGACGAAAGTCAAAGAAAAACTGGGCGACGAGATCAAAGCGACGTTCAACCGCGAGGTGGTCGTGCCGACGCTGCCGTTCCCGCGCGTGACGATGGAAGAGGCAAAGGCGATCATCAAGTCCATGAACTACGAAGTGCCCCCCGAAACAAAGGGCGACCTCGATCCCACGGCGGAAAAAATGCTGGGCGCGTACGCCAAAGAAAAATTCGGACACGAGTTCATTTTCGTTACCGAGTTCCCGACGTCCATCCGTCCGTTCTACCATATGTATAAGCCGTCCGACCCCTCCAAGACGCTCAGCTACGATCTTCTTTGGAACGGGCTCGAAGTTACGACGGGCGCACAGCGCGAACACCGCCTTGACTACTTTGTTCGCCAAGGCATCGAAAAGGGCGTTTTACCTAAGAAAGTTTTGCGTGCCGACGGCACGGTGGATTTCGACGCAGTGCCGCAGGGCATGAAGTCGTACGTCGATTTGTTCCGCTACGGCTGCCCGCCGCACGGTGGTTACGGCTTCGGACTTACCCGTATGCTCATGAACCTACTCGGCTACGGCAACGTGCGTGAAGTCACCTACGTATACCGCGGCGTTGACCGTTTGTATCCGTAATACGGCTTTTGAATCGAATGTAATAAAAAGGCGCAACCGTCAAGAAAGCGGCTGCGCCTTTTGTATTGTAAAAAGAAGACTAGTTGTTTTCCCCAAGACAAATGCGAAAAGCGGTGGGCAGGGCGACTTCGTTTTTGTCTCTCGCCGTAAAGGAAGTCAAGTCGTCTGCTTCGCCGTCGTAGACGCGAAGTTCCCAAGTTAAATGCGTAAAGACGTGCTTAACGTGCCGCATCGTAACCGCGCCCGTAAAGTGCACGCCCATATTTGCAAGTGCTTCGGCGGCTTGCTCCTCGTCCAGCCAACCGTCTACGTGCGGCAGTTCCCACATGCCGCGCAAGAGGCCGCTGTCGGGGCGTTTTTGTACCGCCACAGTGTTTCCTTGCCGCAGCACGAACACCGTATGCTTTTCCACGGGGCGCGGTTTCTTTTCTTTGCGGACGGGCAGAAGTGCCGTCGTGCCGTTTTTATGCGCCAGACAGATCGCATGGAGCGGGCAAAGCTCGCACTTCGGATTTTTGGGCAAGCATACGGTTGCGCCTAAGTCCATAAAGCTTTGCGTAAAGGAAGACGCGTCGGGTGGGTATACGCGTTTGAGATTATCGTAGAGAATCGCAAAAAGCTGTGCTCCGACGGGCACGTAGAGCTCAAAAGCGCGCGATAGAATGCGCATGAGATTGCCGTCGATTGCAGGGGTGGAAAGACCGAACGCAATCGAACCGACAG
>JAIEBL010000269.1 GCA_029069015.1 Clostridiales bacterium | reverse complement strand
TATTGAAAGCAAGTCGTTCCGCGGCGTCTTGGGCGACAAGTGGCTGCTGAAATTGGAAAAGAAAGCATGCGGTTGGCACTTTTGGAGTCAAACGACCGAAGATCAGGTCGGATTTGAAGTCGCCGCCACGAGTAGCGGTAAGGTATACGGCAAAGAAACGCACAAATACATTCAATGGTTGGAGTTCCGCAGACAATCACCCTATACCAGCAACTTTTTATTCAAACTGAACGAAACGCTTAACAAAATATTTTCATTCTTCCGTCGCCTTCTCATCTCCATCGGCGTGCCCGTTATGATCCTTGCTCTGATCGGCGGACTCGTAATGCAATACGGTTGCGACGAAGTCGATATGGGATCGATGTTCTTCTCTGTCGCCAAGTGGTTAGCAATTGCCTATGCAATCAGCGTAGGCGTCACCCTGCTATTCGTAGGGCTTGCGTATTTATGGCGAAACGTATTCGGTATTGATAAAAAGCTCAGAGAAATATACGGAGACGACCTTTCCGATTGCCACATGGCCGATGAAGACTAAGCCCGCACAGATAGCATACAGCCGCCGAGAATACTTTATTCCCGACGGCTTTTTGTTTTTCTATTCGCAACAGCAATGTATTTGTCTTACCCCGTATACGTCTTCCCTTCTTGCACCACAGTCAATCCCGCGGTGCTTTTATATGTCAAGGCGGGATTAAGGTGCGAAACGAGCGCGGGTATGTCCAAAGCTTTTACGAGCGCCTTTGCTTCGGAAAGCGAAAGGTGCGGCGCGTTCGTTCCTTCACATTTACCGCAGTCCAAAAGCAAAAGATCACTTCCTTGCGCGGCGGGCGCAAGCTGCGGGCATACAGCCGTATCGCCGCTGTAAAAGAGCGTTTTCATTCCGTCCGAAACGCGCACGGCGAACGAAGGGTACGGGTGCACCATTTGCGTGCACGTAAAGGTCAGCGCGCCTATCTGAAACGTACTCTCGTTTTGCAGATAATGCACGCATAGTTCTTTTTGCGCGCAGATCGCCGCTCCCTGCGGACATTCGAACGCGGGCATATACACGGGCAGCGTGCGTTTTGTCGCTTCGAGCGCATAGGCGAGCGGCAACATATCGCACATATGATCGTTGTGCAAATGGCTGAGCACCACGGCGTCCAGCTTTTCAAGCGGCAGAAAGCGTTGCACTCTGCCGAGTGCGCCGCTCCCGAAGTCGAGCATGACGGCGGTTCCCCCGCTCTGCACAAGATACCCGGACGTGCCGCCGTTCGCTTTCGGATACGGACCGTATTTTCCCAAAACCGTTACAAGCATACTTTCCTCCGTTTGTCAATACCTTTTACAAAAATTTTGCCGAAAATATTTTCTGCGAACCTATTGATTTTTTTCATTGCAAAGACTATACTATATGAGCAAGGAACGACAGTTCCTTCTCTGCAAATTCTACCTGCGGTGTGCGTGAAAAGCAAGTAATATTTAACCACAAAACTTAAACGGGATTGCTCGTATACGCGTATTATGTCGGGCCGCAACCGTTCCGAGGTGAACGGTTTTCCTATCTCGCAAGGGATAGCAAACAGCGGAAGACAGCGGACGCGGTCGGCTTGCCCACCTGCCAATCGGCGGGTTAAAATTAAAGCTGTAAACGGCATTGCGGGGCACTTTTACCGAGAAACGGTCTTTTAATCGATCGTTTCTCTTTTTTTGTTCCGCTTTATCCGTTACAGCTGTTCAAAAAATGCGGAAACCTTTTCGCACATCGCTTCGTCGTCGGTATTGCCCAAAAAGCGCTTGCGGTAATCGGCGGCGATACGCTCTGCGCTCGCCCCCTTGCTTTTGGTGATGCGCGCGTACTTTACAAACACTTCTTCGCTCTCGGAAATTTCGGCGAGCTTTTTGATGGCGTTCTCCGCCTCTTCATACTGACCGCGCTCCATCAAACAATCGATGAGCGCCGAAAGAATGACGTCGTCTTCTCTGAGCGCAAACGCGGACGCGAAAAAGCGTTCCGCGCGCGCGAACCGCCGCTCGCTCAGCAGCGTAAGACCCGCCGCATAGAGGTAGTAAGCATTGTCGACTTTTCGAAGCGTCTTCATCGTCTTTTTGACGGTAGACTTGTCGCCCGCCGCAATCGCGGCTTTTACGAGCAAACCGTAATAGCGCGGCTCTTTCGTCACCGTCTGCACCAGAATCGTATAATCGGCAACGGCGTCTTCGAACTCGCCGCAACGCGCATAGGCGTCGGCGCGCACGCTATATCCGTATTCGCCGCGCGGTCGCCCCTCGATATAGCGCGATGCCCATTTGATGACGTTGCGGTAATTAAACACCAAGCTGTCCAGCTCGATCAGGCTTTGCAACGTAGACGGATAATCGGGGTTGACGTAGAACGATTTGATAAAGTCGTTGTACGCCGCAGAGTAGTTGCTGTCGGCAAGCTCGATGGAAGCGCGGGCGTTGTAGTAATACTCGCTCGCCTTGCCCTCGAACAGATAGGTATCGATCGTTTCCAATGCTTCTTTGTGCTTGCCGATCTTGCTTAACGCAAGGGCTTTATCGATGATGGATTCGTTGAGCTTGTACGTACCGATCAGAACATCGAAGTCGGCAATCGCCTTTTCGTACTCTTCGCACGCCGTATAGATCTCGCTGCGCTTTACGTACGACACGGGGTCTTGCGGACGGTTCAAAACCATTTCGTTCGCGACGGAGAGCGCCTTCTGATAGTTCTTGCACTCGACGTACACGTCGATAAGCCCCGTATACGCGCCGCTGTAAAAGGTATCGTTATACGCCTTGGCGCGCTCGTAAAGCTTAATGGCTTCTTCCGTCTTGCCCGTCTCGCGATAGAGCATAGACGCGTTGTCGTAGAGCGACCAAGCGTGGAATTTGAAATTCGTATCCTTTTCAAGCGTACTGCCGATTTCGATCGCCTTGATATAATCGTCGAGCGCTTCGGCAGCTTGTCCCGCCGAATGATACGCATAGCCGCGACGCGAGTAGGCGTTGAACAGCGCGGTATCGTCCGCTTCCCCGCTCTCGATGACTGCCGTGTAGCGGGCAATGAAATTTTCGGACTCACTCTTTTCGGGATCGGGAATATACAGTTCTTCGGGCGTCATGTCGAACGTAAACGCCACCGTCTGTTCTTTTTCCTTTTTGTGGGGCGGCGCTACCAATCCGAAATCGCAAATAATACCCTGCACCTGCCCGTCTTTCACACCGATATAGCAGCTATACACGCCCTCGCCCCAGCCCGTGCTGAATACGGGCAAGTCGAGTTCTTTTACCTTGCAAAGCTGCGAGCAGCCACCGTCGAGATTGACCGCCCCGTCGAGCGGATGAAAGGCCTTTTCCTCGCTCTTTACGAGCGCAAGAAAATCGCGCATCGTCACGAAGTCGCAAAGCGCGCACAAGCCCGAGCCCACCGAAACGCCCACCGTATCACCGGGAACGAGCAGTTTTAAAACATCACGCTCGTCGAAAAGCGCGAGCTGCCATTCTTCGGACGAGGAAAGTGCACCGCCGTCGAGTCCGGCAAGCGCCACGCGCACCCCGCCGCTTGTGGAAATTTTAAAGGCAAAGGGCGTATAGTTTCCGAGAGGAAACTGCGCCGTGAAAGGTTTGACGCCGCGCGTACCGTACGGGTCGAACAAGCAAACCGCACCCGTCGTAACGGCAATCGGTTCCAAGTCCAAGCGTTGCAATTCATAACCCGAAAGCGTCCCGCTCGTTAAAACGGCGGAATAGTCGATTGCGCCATATAGCGCGCTCTTTTTAATGTGAAACGTTTTTTTCAACCTTTCATTACCTTTTGCATTTTACGGCGACGTTACGCCCGCAAAACGCTTTGTATACGCCGCATAGCTTCCACGGTGTTTTTATAGGTGTTAAACGCCGTAAGCCGAAAAAAGCCTTCCCCGTTCCGTCCGAACCCTACGCCGGGCGTCCCCACGACCTGCACTTCGTTTAAGAGCCTGTCGAAAAAGTCCCAACTGCTCCCACCGCATTTAAACCATATGTAGGGTGCGTTGACGCCGCCCGTATGAAAGACGCCTGTTTTTCGGAGCGCTTGCAGTATGACTTGCGCGTTCTTTCGGTAGACCTCACGCGCCGCCGCCGTTTGCTTTTGTCCCTCGTTTGTGAGCGCGGCTTCCGCCATGCGCTGCGTAACGTAGGATACACCGTTGCTTTTAGCAGACTGACGACGAAACCAAAGCGCGTTCAGATTCGCCAGTTTTTTGGGCACGACCGTATAGCCGCACCGCACGCCTGTAAAGCCTGCGGTCTTGCTGAAACTGCAAAACTCAACAGCCACTTCGTCCGCACCGCGCACTTCGTAAATAGAACGCACCTTTTTGTCTTCGGTCACGAATGCTTCGTATGCCGCATCGAACAGAATGACCGCACCCATGCTTTTTGCGTACGCCACCCACTGCTCAAGGTCGGCAGCGCTATATACCGCGCCCGTCGGGTTGTTGGGCGAGCAAAGATAAATAATATCGGCTTTTACCCGCTCGTCCGGCAAAGGCAAAAAGCCGTTCTCCATCGTTGCGCTTGCATAGACGATTTTGCGCCCGTGCAGGATATTCGCATCCGCATAGACGGGATAAACGGGGTCTTGCAAGAGCACCGTATTGTCTTTTGCAAATAAATCGGTAAAACCCGCCACGTCCGACTTCGAGCCGTCCGAAATGAAAATCTCGTCTTCGTCTAAGCTTATGCCGCGGGACTTATAATACGCCGCAATGCTCTTTATTAAAAACGGATAGCCGCGGTACGGGCCGTAGCCGCGAAAGCTTTCCGCTTTCCCCATTTCCTCTACGGCGGTTTTTCCCGCTTCCACGGCGGCGGCGCAAAGCGGTTGCGTCACATCGCCGATCCCCATTTTAATGACATTATTGGGCTTTGTACGCGCGAGAAACGCCCGCAAGCGGTTCTCGGCTTCTGCGAATAGATAGACGTTTGACAAATCGGCAAAATACGGATTGAAAAGCAAAGTGCATTCCCTCTCTGTTATTTATTCCCGATTTGTATATATGCTTTATTCGCCTTTTTTGTCCGCGCGGTTTTTGAGCGATTGCGCGATAAATTCCGTAAACAACGGGTGCGGACGGTGCGGCCGCGATTTGAATTCGGGGTGATACTGTACGCCCACGTGGAAACGCTTATCATCCAATTCCACCGCTTCTACGAGCGTGCCGTCCGGACTTTCGCCGCAAATCGTAAGTCCCAGCTCGGTGAACAACGCGCGGTACGCATTGTTGAACTCGTAACGGTGACGGTGACGCTCCCACACGGAAGGCAAGCCGTACGCGCGCGCCAAAACGGACTTCTCCGCGATCTTGCACTCGTACGCGCCCAGGCGCATACTGCCGCCCGTGTTCTCGTAGCCGATCTGCCCTTCCATGATGTCGATAACTTTGTTTTGCGATTCAATGGCAAACTCGCGACTGTTCGCGTCACCGAGCCCTACAACGTGGCGGGCAAAATCAATGACCGCAATTTGCATAC
>JAIEBL010000268.1 GCA_029069015.1 Clostridiales bacterium | reverse complement strand
GCTGTGTTGCCCGCGCCCAGACCCGAGCTTAGCAAGTATGCGCCTAAAATCATCAGCTTCAACATTTCGCCCGACGTTATCGGTGATGTTATCGGCAAAAGCGGCAAGAACATCAATCAGATCATTGCCGAAACCGGCGTTAAAATCGACATCGAAGTCGATGGTCGTGTGTTCATCAGTTGCACCGATTTGGAAATGGCGGAAAAGGCCAAGAAAATCGTGCTCACCATTGCAGAGGACGTTGTGCCCGGTCAGCAATTCGTGGGAAAAGTCGTGCGCATTCTCGACTTCGGTGCGTTCGTGGAACTTGCCCCCGGTAAGGACGGCATGATCCATATTTCCAAGCTTTCGTCTAAGCGCGTGAACAAAGTGACCGACGTTGTGAACCTTGACGATACCGTTCGCGTAGAGGTCATCAAGGTGGACGAAAAGAGCCGTATCGATCTTAAACTGATCGAAAAACTGTAATTTTGTAAAGGAAGTCCTTAGCGGCAGGGAAACGTTTGACGCTAAGGGCTTTTTCTATATTGCAGTTGCGTGATACGCTATGCGTAACTATTTGCAAACCTTAGTCGCATAAGACGCAAAAAAACTACTTTTTTCCGCGCTTTCGGAATATATTTAGAACGGGCAGATCTAAGTATTTTCCGAGGGTAGAAAAGTGACGGGTAAAGTCAGATTTTTTAAGTACGTCGTAGCGAATTTGGCAATCGGATTCATCGTAATCGGCATTTTGGCGTTTACGCTTACGGGTAACGCGGTAAAGAACGTTTCCGCCGATGCGCCTGTCTATAAGGGCGAGAGTAAAACTAAAATATCGCTTATGGTCAACGTGTATTGGGGCACGGAGTATTTGGACGAAATGCTCGATATCTTTGCCAAAAACGAGGTGACGACGACCTTTTTCGTGGGTGGTATGTGGGCAGCCGAAAACGACGGTATGCTCAAAAAAATTCACGCAGCGGGGCATGAAATCGGCAATCACGGGTATTTTCACAAGGACCACAAGAAACTGAATGCGCAGCGGAATGCCGAAGAAATCAGCGTTACGCACCGTTTGGTCAAGAGTATAC
>JAIEBL010000267.1 GCA_029069015.1 Clostridiales bacterium | reverse complement strand
GCCCGAAGTGATCGCCGACAACAAGACCTGGACGAAGCTCGTCAAAGAGCACGCGGAATTGGAGCCTGTCGTTATGGCGTACGAAACGTTTTTAAAAATCGAACAGGATATCGCGGGCGCAAAAGAGATCCTGGATAGTGAAACGGACGCCGAACTTATCCAGCTTGCCAAGGAAGAAATCGAGGAAAAGCGGGATGCACTGCGTGCGCAGGAAGAGGCGCTCAAGATCTTGCTGCTTCCCACCGACCCCGACGACGAGAAAGACGTTATCATGGAGATCCGCGGTGGTGCGGGCGGCGAGGAAGCCAACCTGTTTGCCGCGGAACTGCTGAGAATGTATAAGATGTGGGCGGCGGCGCACCGTATGAAAGTGGAAGAAACGGACATCAACGAAACGGAGCTCGGCGGCATCAAAGAAGCGGTCTTACGTATCACGGGCGATCACGTATACCGCTTTCTGAAATTCGAAAGCGGTGCACACCGCGTGCAGCGCGTGCCCGAAACGGAAACGCAGGGGCGCATCCATACCTCGACCGCGACTGTGGCAGTGCTGCCCGAAGCGGAAGACGTCGTCGTGGAAATCAACGAAAAGGACTTGAAAATCGATACGTATAGAAGCGGCGGCGCAGGCGGTCAGCACGTCAATAAGACTGATTCCGCCGTGCGTATGACGCACCTTCCTACGGGCATCGTCGTGCAGTGCCAGGACGAGCGCAGCCAGATCAAAAACCGCGAAAAAGCCATGCGCGTGCTTAAAGCGAAATTATACGACTATTACCGCTCGCAAGCCGACGCGGCGTACAGCGAGAATCGTAGATTGCAGGTGGGGACGGGCGACCGCAGCGAGCGCATCCGTACCTACAACTTCCCGCAAGGGCGCGTCACCGACCATCGGATCAACATGACGATCTATTCCATCGAAGCGTTCATGAACGGCGATATCGACGGCATGCTCGAAGCGCTTCGATTAGCCGACCAGACGGCACGGCTCGAAAACGAGTAAATTTTGAAAGCGCATTCATCCACGCCTGCGCTTTCAAAGGTATAACGCATTTTGTGAGAAAAATGCCATAAACAACCATGAACAGAACGGACTACAACAAGTGCATGAAAGAAGTGGCGGCAGGCGCAAAGGGCGCTACGCTTTTGCTGCACGTTTGCTGTGCGCCTTGTTCGAGTTCGGTCTTGCCCAGGCTTTCGGATTTTGCCGTGACGCCTTTTTATTTCAACCCAAATATCGATACAAAAGAAGAGTTTGAAAAGAGGTACGTGCAGTTTGAAAAGCTGGGCGTAAAACCCGTATGCGTCCCGTATGACCACGCGGCTTTTTTGCAAGTCGTGCAGGGCACGGAAAAGGAAAAAGAGGGCGGGGCGCGTTGCCACAAGTGCATTTATCTGCGTTTGGAAGAAACGGCGAAATATGCCGCCGCAAATGGCTTTGCCTACTTTTGCTCGTCGCTCTCCGTCAGCCCGCATAAGGATGCGGCGTTTATCAACGAAGCGGGCGAAATGCTCGCAAAGCAGTACGGCGTTTCATTCTTACCCAACGACTTTAAAAAAGAGAACGGCTTTTTCGAATCGGTGCGGTTAAGCAAGTCCGCCGATCTGTATCGGCAGTCGTATTGCGGTTGCGAGTTCGCAAAGCGTGAAACAGAGGCGGAGGTGCTTTGATGGAGCGCTCCGACCTTTTGAAAGAGAAGATCAAGAACCTGCCCGAAAACCCCGGCGTATACATTATGAAAAACGCCGCGGGGGAGATCATCTATATCGGCAAAGCGATCGTCCTCAAGAACCGCGTGCGGCAATACTTCAACAATTCGCCCAAAGCCCCGAAAGTGCAGGCGATGGTGGACCACGTTGCCGATTTCGAATACATGATCACGC
>JAIEBL010000266.1 GCA_029069015.1 Clostridiales bacterium | reverse complement strand
ACTCTACATTCAAAAATATCCGCGCCCATAAGGGCGCGGATATTTTTGGTGGAGATAAGGGGAATCGAACCCCTGACCTTTTGAATGCCATTCAAACGCTCTACCATCTGAGCTATATCCCCAAAGGTCGGGTCGAAGCTACTTTCGGGCAAGCTTCGAATGGTATTTTAGCATAGGAAACAAGATTTGTCAAATAAAAAGAAGGCGTTTTGCGTTTAGGGAAAATTCGCGTATAATTTTAATAAAAAAGTGATAAAAAACTCTTGCTTTTAAATACAATATATTGTATAATAAGAGCACTTTCACTGCAAGGAGACACAAAATATGGTAATCAACGTAACAGGCGCAACGCTTTCGGAAGAAGAAAAGAACAGCTATGTAAAATATGTAAGCGACAAATACCCCGAAAAACAACTCAATGAGCTCGATATTCACGTAGACGGTGAGTTCGTGGATCTGAAATATCACTTTGCCCCCGTCCGTTTCGAGCGCATCCGTCGCATTACGGGCTATCTCGTAGGCACGCTCGACCGCTTCAACAACGCGAAAGCTGCGGAAGAACACGACCGCATTAAGCACAATTTGGCGTAAGACACGCTACCCCATTCAACCCATTTTAAAAACCCGCTATCCCAAACAGGACAGCGGGCTTTTCTATATGCATTTGATTTTGAGGCAGGCTATTGTTTTTTCTGCAAGAGGACTGCCGCGCCGAGTAACTCGTTTGCTTTCGGTTGCGTTACGGTTATGCCGTTTCCCTTCTTTTCCACCTTTCCGTACGCATACGAATCGAGAATATCATAGTCGGCGAGCACCTCGTTCGTAACACATGCACTCTTCCCTTTTCCGAAGTTGAACAGCCAAAGCACCGCCTTAGCGCCATCGGGCGAAAAGCGAATCATATAGCGGAGTCCCTTCGGATGTTTGTACGAAGTGATGCCTCTGTTTTCGTTGATACGCGTGACGCCGTTTTTAACGATCGGCTTGATTTTATTGTAGAACGGAACGGACTGCTCCATTGCCTTTTTCTGCGCGTCGCTAAGCGCACACAAGTTTCCCGACAGACAGAATCTACCCGTCATGCCCTTGGCAAGCGTAAAGTAGGTGCGTTCGATATCGTAGGCGGGTTCGAGCGTTGCCCAAACCTGCATTTGCCGAGGGAGCATATAGCGGTGTAGGTCTGCGGCAATCAACGCGCCGTCCGCGTCCAGATGTTCGTCCGAAAAGGAGGCCTGCGAGCCGATCGACAAAAACAAAGGTTCCAAGCGGTGTCCGCCCGACGAGCAGATCTCGATGATAAGATCGGGCAACGCGCGCTTTACTTCTTTTAAGAAAGCAAGCACACACTCTATATGCTGACGCATGCCTTCGCCGTAGCTTTCCGCACCGTCGCAACCGATCCCCAATCCCTCGTTGTAGTCGAGCTTCATATAGCCGAAGCCGTTATCGCGCAAGAAGTCGATGGTCTTTTCGGTGGCGTATGCCCTCACTTCTGGCTTACGGAAATCGAGCAGTGCGCGCTCGCGGTTGATGACCGTGTGCCCGTCGCGCGTCAAGCACCAATCGCGGTGCTCTTTGAAAAGCTGGCTGTCGGTCGAGAGCGCTTCGAACTCGAACCAAACGCCGGGGATCATGCCCTTGCTTTTGATAAGGTCGGCACATTCGCGTATACCGTTCGGGAACGCTTTTTTGTTGACATTCCAATCGCCGAGCGTGTACCACGAATCGCCTTCGGTGAGCCACCACCCGCAATCGACGACGAATATCCCTACGCCTAAGCGAGCGCACTCGTCGATGACGGGCTTCATTTTTTCAAGATCGGGATTCCCCCAACTCCAACAGTATTCGTTATAAATGACCAGGAGCGACTCTTCCGTTGCGGGGACTTGCAGTCTATGCGCGTACATTTCTTGCAGTGCCGCGCACGCCGCATCGAAGTTACCGTTGACCGCCGTCACGAAGCCCTGATG
>JAIEBL010000265.1:2513-5893 GCA_029069015.1 Clostridiales bacterium | reverse complement strand
TATGAGCACGACACAAGCTACGTGTCGGACAGTAACCCGCGGTATTCCACGCAGGAAGTGGCGGCGTTTCGCGCAAACTACAACAATTGTACGCTGTTGATGGGGAGCGCGACCCCCTCGGTGGAATCGTATTACAAGGCAAAGCAGGGAGAGTACAAGCTTTTGACCATGCCCGAACGCATTGCTTCTAGGCCGCTTCCCGAAATCGAGATCGTCAATATGTGCGACGAACTGCGCGCGGGTAACAACGGTTTCTTTTCGCGTCGGTT
Organism: Clostridiales bacterium; assembly: GCA_029069015.1. Taxonomy (GTDB): domain Bacteria; phylum Bacillota; class Clostridia; order Christensenellales; family Pumilibacteraceae; genus Pumilibacter. The sequence goes on along the minus strand of JAIEBL010000265.1, from coordinate 5,624 downwards.
CGTTTCCGCGCTTACGGAGTGTATGGAAAAGAACGAACAAGCGATCGTCTTTATCAATCGGCGCGGGTATACCTCGTTCGTCATGTGCGCTTCCTGCGGGTACGTTGCCAAGTGCGAGCGGTGCGATGTTTCGCTCGTGTATCACCGCGACGAAAACGTGCTCAAATGCCATTACTGCAATAACCGCTATTCGCCGCTCGATCTTTGCCCCGTGTGCAAGAGCGAACATTTGCGGCAGGGGTATATCGGCACGCAAAAGGTAGCGGATGAAATTCGCAAGCTGTTTCCGCAAAAAACGGTGCTTCGCATGGACAACGACACCACGCAAAACAAAGACGCGCACCTAAATATTCTGTCGGCATTCGGTAAGGGCGAGGCGGATGTGCTCGTGGGCACGCAGATGATTGCCAAAGGGCACGACTTTTCAAACGTAACGCTCGTAGGCATCGTCGATGCGGACATGAGCTTGCATTTTGCCGATTATCGCGCCACCGAGCGCACTTTTCAGTTGATCACGCAGGTCGCGGGACGCGCGGGGCGGGATATAAAGCCGGGACGCGTGGTTTTGCAAACGTATACGCCCAACCATTACGTGTATCGCTTTGCCGTACACAGCGATTATGAAGGGTTCTTTGCCAAAGAATGCAATTTGCGCGAAGTGACGAAATACCCGCCGTTTTCAAAAATCGTACGCATTCTGATTACGGCCGAAACGGAAGAGGACGCCTACAACGAACTAAAAGCCGATTTCGACGATATAAACGTCATTGCCCGCGAGGAAAAGAACTGTTTTGCGTATCTTGCGGCAATGAAATCGCCCGTAAAACGTATTCAAGACAGATACCGCGTGCAGATCATCGCGCGTATCGAAAAGAATTTCGATGCGATTATCGAAAAAATCTATGCTGTTACCGATGCGCACCGAAGCGCAAAAACGATCTGTTTTGTGGAAATCGACCCGTCGAGTATGAGCTAAAAAAGGAGTGTGAGATATGGCAATCAGAGAAATCGTTAAATTGGGTAGCGAGGTCTTACGTGAAAAGGCAAAGCCTGTAGATACGTTCGATGAAAAGCTTTCGCAGCTCATCGACGATATGTTCGATACGATGTTTAAGGCGGACGGCGTGGGGCTTGCCGCACCGCAAGTGGGGATTTTGCGCCGTGTGTGCGTGGTGAGTGTAGACGGCGGAAAGACCAAATACGAACTCATAAATCCCGTTATCGAAAAGGCGAGCGGCAGGCAATGCGGCGTGGAAGGGTGCTTAAGCTGCCCGGGGCGAAGCGGCGCGGTCGTACGACCCAAAAAACTGACGGTGCGCTTTTGCGACCGCACGGGTAAAGAACAACTGCTGAAAGTAGACGGGTTTACCGCCGTTGCATTCTGTCACGAAATCGACCATTTGGACGGCGTGCTTTTTATCGATAAAACGGTGGGCGAAGAAGAATGAGAATCATTTTCATGGGAACGCCGACCTTTGCCGTTCCCGTTTTGAAAGCGTTGCATAAAGAGCATACCGTGGTGGCGGTCGTAAGTCAGCCCGACCGCGAGAAAGACAAAAAGGGACGGCTTTTGCCTACTGCCGTAAAGGCGTGCGCGCTTGCTTTGGGCATTCCTTGCTTGCAAGTCGAAAAGGTAGGGGAGCACGTAGACGAGCTGAAAGCGTACGCGCCCGACGTCCTGATCACGGCGGCGTTCGGCCAGCTTTTGCCGCAAACCATATTGGATATTGCGTCGCGCGGCGTGTTGAACGTGCACGCATCGCTACTTCCTTTGTACCGCGGCAGTTCGCCGATCACGGCGGCGATTCTCGCGGGGGACGCGCAGACGGGCGTCACTGTCATGCAAACGGCGCTCGGCATGGACTCGGGCGACATTCTTTCCATGGCGTCTTGCGCGATCGAAAAGACGGATACCACCGCCACGCTGACCGAAAAACTTTCTTTGCTCGGTGCAAACCTTCTCTGCGAAACGCTCGAAAAACTCGAAAAGGGCGAAATCACGCCTACGCCGCAAGATGCCGAAAAAGCGACGTACTGCAAAAAAATCGTCAAAAGCGACGGACTGCTGGATTTTTCTTTGCCCGCATCCGTGCTCGCGCGAAAAGTTTGTGCCTATGATCCTTGGCCGATCGCGTACGCGACGTATAACGGCGTGCCGCTGAAAATATACGAAGCGGAAGCGGTGGACTGCGAGAAAGCCTGTGCATTCGGTACGTTGCTCGTAGAACGCGACGCACTTTCTGTTCGTTGCGGCGAGGGGGCGTTGAAACTGCTGACGGTGCAGCTCCCCGGCAAAAAGGCAATGGGGGCGGCGGAATTTTTGCGCGGTCACCGCATGACGGAGGGCGAAAAGCTGAATGGATAGCCGCGAAGCGCTTTGTTATTCCCTTTTGAAAAAGGTGTTTGTGGATAAAGCGTACGCATCCGTGGTGCTCGACACTGCGCTTCGTTCGTGTCCCGAAAAGGACAGGCCGTATATCACAAAGCTTTTCTACGGCGTGCTCGAACGAAGTGTATATTACGACGCAGTCTTAGCGAGCTTTGCCACGCAAAAACCCAAAACCGCGGCGGCGATTCTGATAAAAATGGGTTACTATCTTTTGGAAAACATGCGCGTGCCCGATTATGCCGCCGTCGACACGATTGTTTCTCTTTGTAAACAAGTCGGTAAAGGGGGTATGGCGGGGTTCGTAAATGCCGCACTACGGCACTTTACACCGCCTGTTCTTCCTAAAGACGGGACAGCGGACTATCTGTCCGTGCGCTATTCCGTGCCGCTCTGGCTCGTCAAAATGCTGATAGGCGACTACGGCTATGCATTTACCGCCGAAATGCTTGGGATCACGCCCGATCACCGAACGCATATTCGCGTAAACGAGGGGACTCTTTCCAAAGAGACGTTTGCGAAAAAATACGCGGATTTATTGCAAAGCGGGCAGCTTGCGCCTTCGCCCGTGGGGTACTATGCGGCGCGTGACGGACTTTCAGCACTTGCTGAAACCGATTACGTCGTGCAATCCGCAGCGTCGATTGCCGCCGTTTACGCGTACTTATCCGATCTGCGCCCGCCTGCGCGTATTCTCGACCTTTGCGCAGCTCCGGGTGGCAAGG